>NZ_JBLBUE010000019.1:0-50026 GCF_047290655.1 Alteromonas sp. AMM-1
TAGAGCCATTACCTGACAGGTAGTTATGTCTACATCATTGAGCTGGTTTGCCGTTGGGGCGGGTAAAATCACCCTGGGAGCCAGACCCACAGCTGACTATATGCACGCGTTGCGAAAACAGGGCGTTACGCATATTGCCACTATTCAAACATCAGAAGAAAACAAACCTGAATTAAAAGCAGACGTTACCGCTGCTGCTATGCATTGGTTGTGGTTGCCGTTTAACGTGTCTGATATTTTTGTGCAAAACGACACGGAAAAAGCGTTTTTACAACAGTATTTACTGGAAGTGGCGCAAACATTAAAAGAGGGCGGCCGGGTGTATTTGCATTGTGACGGCACCTGCGAGCGTTGCAGGTTGTTCCTGTATGCGCTGTGTATTTACCTGAAAATACCTGCCAGCAGCGCTTACGCTATTGTACATAGTTTCGGTGCCGACAAAGCAAATCAGCTTTCGCGCCGGGAACTGCAACAAGCCGCAGCGATTGTTTAAACGAACAAAAAGATTCTATGGTGGGTTATTCCGGCACTGTAACCTGAATGCCCTGACCATTGCACAGTTGTGTGAGTGGGCTAATGGCCGGAGCAGGCAGCGCAATGTACATGGTTACTTCATTGGCATATTCGCAGTGGTCTACTACTCCCTGATGTTCGTTAACCACATGGCGCACAAATTGTTCGTGACGAAAATCAGCCCTAACCAGTACCTTGCTCAGGGTAACCTGCTCTTTTACCGTTAGGTTTTCCATTACCTGCTGGGCGGCTGACGAATAAGCCCGCACCAATCCGCCTGCTCCCAGTTTAATCCCGCCAAAGTAGCGCGTTACAATGATGGTGATATCGCCCACGCCTTTGTGTTGTAGCACGTTTAATATGGGCTTGCCTGCTGTGCCGCTGGGTTCGCCGTCGTCAGACATTGCGGCACTCGCCGGTGAGTGCGGATTGCCTAGTAAATAAGCCCAGCAATGATGGCGCGCGTCGGGGTATTGCTCGCGTTTACCGGCAAGGTATTGCATGGCCGTTTCGCGGTCTGGTGTGTATGCCGCAAAGGCAAAGAACTTACTCTTTTTTACTTCAAAGAGTAATTCTAAAGGAGTGTCTGGAACGGGATATGACATAGTGGGCGTAGTGTACACGCTTTTGGCGCGGTGCGGAATGTGTGGCCGCTATGGGTAATAAGCCAAATCTGAAGTTTGTTTGCGTAGGCCCCGGGGTTGCGATTATTTAGATCTCGGCCTGTTAGAGTAGGCCCCGGGTCAAGCCCGGGGTGACGGGAGGGGGGGATCTCCGCAGTTTGCCTCGTCATCCCCGCTACTTTATTCGTCATCCCGCTACTTTATTCGTCATCCCCGCGAAAGCGGGGATCTTGTTTGGCATCGGCACGTTGTTTGCGTAGGCCCTGGGGTTTCGATTATTTAGATCTCGGTCTGTTAGAGTAGGTCCCGGGTCAGGCCCGGGATGACAGGGGATCTTGAATGGCATCGGCACGTTGTTTGAGTAGATCCCGGGACGAGCCAGGGATGACTGAGGCTCTTGTGTGGCTCGGTAACGCTGTGGTATTACATACGGCGTTTATGCGCCATGCATTCCACTTCCAGCATGGAGCCCATAGCCAGGCCGTCTACGCCAAATGCACTGCGGGCCGGTAAGCTGCCTTTCGAAAAATATTGCACGTATACTTTGTTAAAATCGGGCCATTGCGCAATGTCGTCAATCATCACTGTGCATTTGAATACGTCTTCCATATCCAGGCCAATACTGTTGAGTGCGTTTTTAATGTTCTTCATTACCTGATGCGACTGATCGGTAATATTGTCGGCCAGTTTTCCGTTTTCATCGGCGGCAATCTGACCCGACAAATACACTATGTTGTCTACCTGGGTAGCCAACGAAAAAGGCATGTTAGGGTTGGGGTGAGGGTATCGTTTTAAGCCTGCTGATGCCGAGGCGCTCAGACTAAAAATTAAACACATCAGGGTTAACTTTATTAAGTTCACCTTGTACTCCTGTCGTTATGTTTTTATGTATTGTTGAGCGAAATATTGACGCTTGGTTACCTATGTTTGCTCAGGGTGCGGCAAACAACAAGGTTACGCAGTGTTATTTGGGCCAAACAACCGAATTTTGCGGTTATTCGCACCCGACCAAATTACGTCGGGTGCAAATGCGCCAAATGAAAGCGGTTACTTGTTATCGTAGCGCGCTTCGTATCGCAGAATCCTGCTGTTGGGATCGGCTATTACTACATCAAAGGGTGAAATAGACAACGTTACTGGCGAGGTTAAATCCAGTGTTTGTAGTTTGCCATTTACCGACACTTCCAGCGGCATTGGAAATGCCATATCACCTGGCGTTTTCCAGGCAAACGTAACGCTGTCTTGCGTACGGGTTTCTGTTAGTTCGGGTAAGGCTGGCTGATACAGGTAAACATTAAAGAACCAGTCCAGGTTTTGTCCGGTGCGTTTGTTCACAATATCAATGAAGTCCTGGGTATTGCGATACAGCGTGGAAAAATTCCCTGGTTGGGGTGAGTCTGTGCCGTAAACCAGTTCGCGTACTGAACTAAAGAAAGCCTCATCGCCAATCAGGTTGCGCAGTGTGTGTATGATCCACGAGCCTTTGTAGTAAATATCGAGTGCGGGGCCCACGCCGCGTTCGTATACCTGCTCAACTTCCAACAGTTTATTTGACACAATCGGGTGGGTGTTAATTAACCCTTTGCGCTGATTGTTCAGGTAGGTTTTATACGCCACATCGCCCGACAAATACTGGGCAAATAACGGCTGCATGTAGCTGCCAAGCCCTTCGTGGATCCACATGTGATCCCAGTTGTCGTTGGTTACCTGGTTGCCAAAATACTCGTGGGCAAATTCGTGCTGTAATAACCAGTCGAAACCAAATTCATCCTTCTTGTATTCGTTGCCATAGGCGTTAATGGTTTGGTGCTCCATACCCAGGTGCGGGGTTTGCACGACGCCGACTTTTTCATTGCCAAACGGGTAGGGACCAATCATTCGCTCGAAAAACGTGAGCATAGTAGGAATTTCATCGAACAGCACTTTTGCCTGCTGCTCTTTGCCTGGTAAATGGTAGTACACCACCGGGTAGCTGTTGCCATAAATGCTGTTGTACGTGGTTTCCAGTTTTTCGTAAGGCGCAATGTTGAGCGCAATTCCATAAGTGTTGTGCGCTGAACGGGTTTGCCAGTGGTAAGTGCGTGTATCGCCATTGTCGGCTACGTTCACTAACACGCCGTTACTGGCTGCCACCAACGGCTTGGCCACGGTAATGTGTAAATCCGTTTGCGCGGGTTCACCAAAGGGCTGGTCAATACATGGCCAGAACAGGTCGCAACCTTCGCCCTGCACGGCTGTGGCTAACCAATTCTCGCCTTCAGGTGTTTTTTCCCACATCACCCCGCCGTCCCAGGGGGCGCGAACCGGGATGCGCGGCTGACCTTTATACACAATGGTAACGGTGAGTGGGAAGGATACGGCCGACACCGGGGTAATTTGTAATTCTCCCCCCAAATTGCGGTACTGAGTATCGGCCAGGAAGTCGCCATTTACTGCTACGCTTTCTATGGTAAACACGCTATCAAGATCCACAGAGAAGGCTTCTCTGCTGCCTTGGCCTTCCAGTGTGAGTGTGGCATTGCCCATTAGCACTTTGTTACTAAAATCAAAGGCAAAAGATAAGTCAGCATGCTTCACGCTGAGCCCTTGTTGTAATTCGGCTACGTCACCACCACTTTTTAAACTGTAGGGAGTGGATTCCGGCCCACTGCTGGTTTGCAGCGTCTGGTTGCTGCCACAGGCAGACAGGGTGGCAATAGATACGGCCAGTGCTATGGCGGTTAGCTGTTTAATGCGGGTGTTAACCATGAACTATCTCTGTTGTTGTTATGTACGCCAGAGTATACAAAATTGATGTGTAAACAAGGTCAGGATAGGGTCAATTCCCGAAAATTTCTGGTAGAGGGCAGGTATGCTGCAAAGAATCAGCTGGTAGTTATTAATATCCCGTCTGACGCAGTTACCTCAAACGGGATAGTGGGATTATTCAAACAGCTCGCCGCGTAAGTCTTCTAAGGTGCTTAGCGTGTGCTCTTTGAGCAGTGTTTTAACTTTTTTAGATTCTCTGTTCATCCATGCGTCAAATATTTCCTGGTGTTCCCGGAAAGCGTCGGCTTCGCGATCAGGCGGATCAAGGTGTCTGCGCACATAACGTTCCGACAACAGGTGTACTTTAGTTAACAGCTCCTGCGTGATCTTGCGGTTGGCCGGTGCTGTTAAGGCCAGGTGAAACTCGCGATTAACGGTTACTGCCTGAGGAGAAATTTCGTACGCCATACTTTGTAAGCGTTTAAATATTTCTTCTACTTTTTGCCTGTCCTGCTGGGTGGCGCGTTTACAGCCCTGAGCGGCGGCTTCTGGTTCAAGTGTCTTGCGTAACTGAAACACATCTTCGGCTTCTGCCAGGCTAATTGGCCTGACAATAAATCCTCTGTTGGGATGTGAAATAAGCAAACCGTCTTGTTCTAACCGGGTCAGGGCTTCACGAAGCGGTATTTTACTCACGCCTAAATCCTGAGAGAGTGCGTCCTGACGAATGGGTTTTGCCGGGAACATGACATTGGCAAGTATCCGCTCACGAATGATTTCGTAAGCTTGTTCCGACAAGGTTTTAACCACAATTGACATCTATAAATTACTCCTAAGGAGAGTTTTTCTATTATCTTTTTTGTTATCGGCGACTGCACGAAATTGTGCGTTAAACACCATGTCATACAGTATACCATTTGAAAGTGAGTTACACGGCTATATGGTCTAAGTGGTTTATTTTTGAACAGTTGTGAATGATTTTTTTAGATTTGAAGGTATTTCGCAGTAATTTTTCATTCATTTATCGAATTTCCTGGGTAGAAATTTCCCTATTTGGGGGGAGCGTAAGCACATTTAGTTAGTAACTAACCTGTAAAACGCGGTGGGCAATAAATAGACTAAATTTGTTTAATGTTTAAACAAATTGATGTATAAAAGGCAGCTAATATTTGTTGCAATAATTACTTTGGCGACAAGTTATAAAACGTAACGACAGTCACGCCGTAGTGAAATGGATGCCACAAGCCGTTCCGGTGTTAAAAAATCGAATAATACTAAGCAAATAGCGTTGCTATTAAAGCGTTGTAGCGCGGTAAAACGGGCGAAATACAAATGGATAAAGCATCCTGGGAAGCGATCGGGCCTACCTGGCAGGATCGCAGTACTAAATTAAAGCAAATCATTGATATGCAAACCGCCATTGCCAAAGTTGGCATGGATTTATCATCGGTAATGCACCATATAGTGGAGTATTGCTGTGAACTGCTCAAATGCGACGGTGCTGCAATAGAGCTGCGCGAAGACAACCATATGGTATATCGGGCAACCAGTGGGATTGCAAATGCCCATTCCGGATTGCGATTGCCATTAAATGAGAGTTTGTCTGGATACAGTGTAAAAACGGGTGAACTGCAACTGTGCAATGATGTTGAACAGGATCCTCGTGTAAATTTAGCTGCCTGCCAGACCCAGGGCATTGAATCTATGCTGCTCATTCCTCTTGAACACTCCGGTGATTTTGTTGGCGTATTGAAAGTTCTGTCGCGTAAGAAGCACTATTTCACTATGGAACACGCTGCCATTCTGCGTCTGGTGTCGGAGCAGGTGGCGGCATCGATGTATTTTTGCCTGCGTTACTTACCAGATAACCTGGTCTATCAGGCTACCCACGACAGTCTCACCCAATTGAAAAACCGCTCTGCCTTTATGGAACGTTTGCGCCGGGAAGTACACGTAAATGGCTGTCGCTATCAGCATCGATTTGGCCTGATGATTATCGACATGAATGGCTTAAAACGGGTAAACGACGAATTTGGCCATCGGGCTGGCGACGCGATGCTGGGCGAAATGGCCAGACGCTTACAAAACACCTTCAGACCTACCGATCTGATAGCCCGCATAGGCGGCGACGAGTTTGGTGTTGTGGTGAGTAATATTCAAACCAGCGAGGCGCTTACCAGCGCTTCACAGCGCTTGAATGCTGAATTAGCGGCACCGCACAAATGTCATGGAAAGGAATTGAGCCTGAGTGCTTCGGTTGGCAGTGCCGCCTATCCGGATGATGCAAAACATGTTGAGCAGTTAATAGAGGTTGCCGATCAGCGAATGTATCAGCGCAAGCGTGCACATTACCAACAAGAATTTGCATAAATTTATAAATTACAATGGGTTGAAATGTTTTTTGCATTTACTGTACCGAAGGGTAAAATATGCAAAAGTAGTGGTAGCAGGAAACCTTTGTGACAAGTGGCCGTAAACGTGAATTTGACGCTGAAGTAGCGCTTGAAGCTGCCATGCAAGTATTTTGGCAAAAAGGCTATGCCGGGGCGTCGCTGGCCGATTTAATTGAAGGTATGGGCATTAACAAACCCAGTATGTACCGGGCGTTTGGCAATAAAGAGGCCTTGTTTGTGCAGGCCACACAGCGGTATCTTGAAACCCGCATGCAGCCCCATTTACAACTGCTGCAAGAAACGCAAGTACCATTGCGCGAGCGTATTAAAAAACACATGATGTCTATTATTTCCATGCAATGTAACGCGGAGCATGCTAAAGGCTGTTATCTGGTGTTATGTCAGTCTGAAATGATCAGCGGAAATGTGCCACCGGAAGCTGCTGAAATACTGGCTAAAGCCGATGCCTTGCCAAAGCAATTGTACACCGCGTTGTTCTCAGAATCACCCGAAGCGGTGGCGGCAGGCTTGCATTCACATGCTGAAGCGAATGCTCTGGCCCTATATACCTTACTTAAAGGCACCGCGTCCATGGCGCGCTGCGGTGCTGGGATAGCAGAGTTGGAATTCGCCGTAGACAGCATGCTAGATGGCTTATTTCAGCGCGATACCAAGCTCTCCTAGATGACTCACTTCCACCGTTGGCTGGATATCCCAAGGATCAAACACCATTTGCGGGCTGCGTTTAACCCATGCGGTTTGTAGCCCGCATTCGCTCGCCCCAATGACATCAAAAGGGTTACTTGAAATGAGCCAGGTTCGGTTGGCCGGGCAGTTAACCGAGTGCAGTAAATATTGGTAAATAGTTGGGTCGGGCTTAAACGTAGAAACGGCATCGGCCGTGATCACATTCGTAAAATACCCATCAATACCGGCATGCAATAGCAGGCTGTCTACTGCGACTTTTTCGCCGTTTGAAAATGCTACCAGTGTGTATTTCTCAGCCAACGTCTTCAGTGCTGGCTGTACATCAGTAAATGCGGGTAACCTCAAATACTTAGTCAGCAAGGTTTGTTGCTGTTCATTGCTCAAGGCTATTTGCAATTGCTGGCAGGTAAATGTCAGTGCTTGTGCTGTGCACAATGAAAACGGTTGATAGCGGCGCATAAGCCCGCGTCTGAACGAGTATTCAAGCTGTTTGTTTCGCCAGGTATGAGAAAACAACTCTGCTTTGTCACCCACCAGTAATGCCAGATCTGCCAACAGGCCATGGGTATCAATAAGTGTGCCGTACACATCAAATGCCAATACTGATTTCATCGTTATCTTCTCACTCGTCAGGTAGTCAGCTAAAAGTTGTTTGACTTTAACTTACCGATCGGTACAATTCAAATTTCTTTACGTACCGATTGGTACAAAATAGTTTAAAATAAGGAAACAGCAATGACATCTCTCACCATTCACACGATTGAATCCGCCCCTGAAGCCAGTAAACCTATGCTGGAAGAATCAGTGAAGGCCTTTGGTATGTTGCCGAATTTGCATGGCATTATGGCCGCATCTCCTCAGGTATTGGAAGGCTACAAAGCACTGCATGATTTATTTCAAAAAACGTCTTTTAATGCAGAAGAGTTAACCGTTGTATGGCAAACCATTAATGTTGAACATGGCTGCCATTACTGTGTGCCAGCACATACTGCAATTGCCCATGCGATGAAAGTGAGTGCAGAATTGACCGAGGCATTGCGCAATCAACAGCCAATGCCAACGGCAAAGTTGCAGGCGCTACAGGATATGACACTGTTAATAACCCGCAACCGGGGTGTGGTGTCGGCTACTGAATTGGACGCCTTTTATTCTGCTGGCTATGAAGAGCGCCATGTACTGGAAATTATTATGGGATTGGCGCAAAAAGTAATGAGTAATTACATTAACCACATTGGTCATACGCCGGTGGATGCGCCGTTTGCAAAGTTTAACTGGACTAAATAGTTTTTGCGCCAGCACTTTATTATTACCAATACGGCCGGATGTTACCGGCCGTATTGCTTAACGGGGTCGGCTGGATACTCGCAATCTGCGGTTTTCGCGTCAGCATTTACCACATACCAATTATGGCGATGTGCAAAGCCTACCTCAATCGCTTGTTCTGCGTTAAAACAGCTTTGTTGCAACTGCTCATCGGCCAGTAAAAGGTATCGCTTGCCGTCGCCATCTAGCCATTGATTCGCTCCCTGAAGCTGCACGTTTGTTGGTGTGTGATAGCCAAAGTGTGTTACCGGATAGGGTGAAAATAGAATGAATTGCTCCGCAAATTCAACCAGCGCAATCTGCGAATCATCAGGTATGTGTTGCTGCATACTGGCGAACACTGATTCGGGCGTGCGTATCGGGCCCATCAGGTGGTACCCCCAGGTGCTGTACAATATCCATAATCCACTAATGAGTATGGGCCAGCTCTTCCACATCGCTTGCCGGTATCCCACCAATAACGACACTGCACCTAACAATGCGGCAGTGATGAAAAAGCCTGCTGTATCTACATCGTAATCGGCCAGTGCGCGTTTTATCCAGTGCGCGTCGACTAATGCGCTAATACCTGCTGTAGCGAAAATCACAGTGAGCACGGCACATAAGCCAAATATCAATCTACTTAACCCACGGCGGCAAAGTAGCTCTGTGCAATAGGGCGCGGCAATTAACGCTAGCATAGGTACGGCGGGCATAATATAGACGCCGCGTTTACCCGGACTCAGGCTAAAGAAAAGGAGTAACAGAACTATCCAGCCTGCGGGGAGCAGAATACGGGCGTCCATTTGCCGGATGGCCCGCCACCATTTGGGGACCAGCCAGGGTAAAGCCACACTAACAGGCAGCCAGAATACGGGGATCACCGAAGTCAGGTAATACCAAAATGGTTTGATATGGTGCCAGGAGTCGGCGTAGCGGGTAACCGTTTGTTTAAACAGAATGTTATCGCGATACGCATGAAACGCAGGATTGTCGCTAACCGACACCAGGTAGTACATGGGGACAAACCACAGGGAAATTGCAAACAGCATAACCACCGGCCCAAGCCACCATTTTAACGCGGTTGCCCGGTAGGGACGCATTATCAGTGTGTTTTTAGTTTTTATGCGATAAAGCCAGTAGGGCACCAGCATAAGCGCGGGTAAAAAGCCCACGCCTTTTGTTATTACGCCCAGCCCCATGGAAAACCAGGCCAGGTAGTACCAGCGCCATAAGCCGTCGGTAAGCATAAAGCGCAATAAGCCATAGCAACCAAGGGTGATAAAGGCGCATACCAACGCGTCGATTTGAGCCGTTTTGGCTTGCAAGGTAAATTGCACAGTAAACAGCATTAACAAGCCGGCAATAAAGCCGGTGTTCACGTTCCATAAGCGACGGCCCAGATCGTAAACCAGCCATACGGTGGCAAGTCCTGCCAGTGCTGAGGGTAACAAAAATGCCAGTTTCAGATTGCCAGTGAGGGCATAAAACATCGCAATGGCCCACATAAAGACCGGGGGTTTATCAGGGTATATCTCGCCTCCCCGCATGGGGAAAAACCACTGGCCGGTATCTACCATATCGCGGGCGATAAGGGCAAAACGGGGTTCATCTGCAGGCCAGGGATCGCGAAGTCCTAATCCGGTTAAAATCAGGAGTGCGGCGAATGACAGTAATACAACGAGAGGGTACGCCTGATATACGGCAGGCGCTGCCATAGAGGGTGATTTCATCATACAGACTGCGAAGGTGATGTCGTGGAGGCGGCGCTGACTGATGTAGTGGTGTTGGATGAGGATACGCCAAGTCGCTCGGCTTTATATTGCTTATACAAATAAACCCCAAGTAGGGTAGATAAACCAAGCATGCCCACGCTTAAGCCAATTTTCCAGTAGGATTGCACCAGAATACCTTTGCCCATGAGTGCAAAAATAGCCATTTGCGGAATATAGCCAATCATTGAGCCGGTTATAAATACCCTGGCCGGTACATGACTTACACCCGCCACCAGGTTGGTAGCAAGATTATTTCCAAACGGCATCAGGCGGATAACGATGGTCATCAGAAAAGGCTTGATAGCAACGAAGTTGTCGAGTCTGGCAATTTTGCTGGCGTATTTTCTGCGTAAGGTACGTCGCGCAAACGTGCGGGAAAAGGCAAATACTGCGGCGCAGCTAACTGTTGTGCCAATCAGCGAGTACACCAACCCTTCACCGAATCCAAAGGCGTAACCAGCTAAAAATGCAGTAAGCTGACGCGGCAAGCCAATAGCAGTTAATGCGCCAGCCATGCCAACAAAATAGGCAATCCCCACCCAGCCGTTATTGCGTGTATTGACATCCACCCAATCCTGATTGAACGCCGCAACCGCAGGTAAATGTCGCACGAGTTCACTTACACCCACACAGGCAAGCAAGATAAACAGCAAATACACACTGTTTTTCACCATGGGTTGGAACTTATGTTTATTCATCTTCAAACACAACCTGCGCAATTTTGGCGCGTCTTTGTAGCCATAACACGCCAAACATATCAACTATGCCCACCCATAATCGGCTTAACATGGTGTAATTGGATGTGCCGTGTCTGCGATCGCGATGATTCACCGGGACCACTCGAATTTCACCGCCCTGGCGTTTTACCAGTGCAGGAATAAAGCGATGCATGTGATCAAAATACGGTAATTTCAGGAATGTCTCGCGAGGAAACAGCTTAATCCCACAGCCGGAATCAGGCGTGTCATCGTTTAGAAAACGACTGCGAATGCCATTTGCAATGCGGGATTGGAATCGTTTCCATGCGGTATCTTTGCGTTTTTTTCGGTAACCGGCAATACAAAAACACTGGGAAGAAGAGAAGGACTTTGCGGCGTCCAGTAATGCCGGGATATCAGCGGGATCGTTTTGACCATCGGCGTCGAGGGTAACAATCAGCTCGCCTTTGGCATGGTACACGCCGGTGTGCACAGCAGTGCTTTGACCTACAGAACAGGCATGTTTTAACACACGTAACTGGGGAAAACGACTCAGTGCCAGCGAACGTAGTACATGATAGGTGTTATCTGTGCTGCCGTCATCGACATAAATAACTTCAAAGGGGCAGTCGCTCCCCAAAGCAGCAACGATCTCACTGACCAGTGGTTCAATATTGTCCTGCTCATTTTTGGCAGGGATAACGACAGAAAGCAAAACGGCCACACTCTTATCTTTTTTATGTGCCTCAACTATAAAGAGGCAACCTTAAGGTAGGCTTAAGGTAGGATATATAAAACCATTTGTCTAATTACGAAACCAATCGTATTTGCTCGCGCAACCAGCGAATCGCTTCATCCTGCTCACTATTTTCATGCCAGTACATGTCGATATCCAGCCCTGGCAAGGTTACCGGGAGCGCAACAATTTCTAATGTTTCATCAAGCAATCCTTTTGCTATGGAAGTTGGAATAGTAAGTAAGTATTCGCTATTTTTTAATAAAAGCTTAGCGGTTTGATAGCTTTGGCAGCGCAATACCTGTTGGCGGTTAATACTTTGCTGTTGCAAATTGATGTCTTCAATAACCCGTCCGGTTGCCCGGTGACTCACCGTAATATGCTGGGCTGATAAATACTCCTCCTGTGTTAACGCTTTTTGATGGTGCCGACTGCGCAACACCACAAATTCGTCGGTGCTGAGTCGCTGATGTAACACGGGTTTGGATAACGGTAGTGCAACGTCAATGGCGATATCGGCCTGCCCGGTAGCCAGATGTCGGCTAATGTTGGGGCGATCCAGCGGGCGGCAGGCCAATTGCACATTAGGGGCAAGCGAGCGCATGCGGGTGAACAGCGCAGGAATAAACAAGGGTTCTAGTGCATCGTGGATCATAATGTTAAACCGCTGTTCACTGCTGGCAGGGTCAAATCGGGTAAATTGCTGTACCGCCATGCGCAACCCGTTCAAATGCGAGAGTAACAATGGCGCAATACGTCGGCACAGGCTGGTGGGTTGCACACGCGACGCTTTGCGTTCAAACAGGGGATCGTTCATATGCTCGCGTAATCGCTTTACGGCATGACTAATGGCCGACGGCGTGATAAACAGGCGCTCTGCGGCGCGTGTCATGTTTTGTTCTTCGTAAAGCGCTTCAAAAATTTTAAGAAGATTGAGATCCAACTGTTGAAGAGGTTTGTCTGGCATAGTGTGTACTGTGAATTAAATTCATAGTTTGAATGTACTGAATTTCACTTCATTCATCAAATGCAACTGGTTAGACTTGTTAACAAATAAACAACAAGCCGGTTGTGACCTTATGAATTTTGAGCACAGTGAAAGAAGCCGCGAGTACGTGGCTCGCGTCAGTGAATTTATGCAGCGTTACGTGCTGCCAAATGAAGCCCGCATCATGCAGGACAACCATGCGAATAATGGACATGGCAACTGGCGGCAGTGGCAGCTCAATCCCACCGTGCAGGAATTAAAAAACAAGGCCAAAGTTGAAGGACTGTGGAATTTATTTTTACCTGACGCAACGTTAGGGCAAGGGCTAAGTTGCGTGGATTACGCACCCGTGGCAGAAGCCATGGGGCAAAGCTTGCTGGCGCCAGAGATTTTCAACTGCAATGCGCCCGATACCGGTAACATGGAAGTGTTGTATCACTTTGGCAGCGAAGAGCAGAAAGCCCGTTGGTTAACGCCGTTGCTAAATGGCGAAATTCGCTCGGTGTTTGGTATGACCGAGCCCGACGTAGCGTCTTCCGACGCCACCAATATGCAGGTTACCATAACACCAGACGGCGATGAGTTGATTATAAATGGCAGTAAATGGTGGACAACCGGTTTAGGCCACCCCAATGCCAGAATTGCCATTGTGATGGGGCTATCTAACCCAGACGCAGAAAAACACAGCCGCCACAGTATGGTACTGGTGCCGCTGGATACCCCCGGACTCACGATTAAACGCATGCTAACCGCATACGGCGACTACGATGCCCCTTATGGTCATGGCGAAATGCATTTTGACAACGTGAGGGTACCTGCTTCACACATTATTATGGGGCTGGGGAAAGGTTTTGCCATTGCCCAGGGGCGTTTAGGACCTGGCAGAGTACATCATTGTATGCGCGCCATTGGCGCCGCAGAGCGCGCTTTGTCGTTAATGATTCGCCGCGGCGCTTCGCGGGTGGCGTTTGGGCAGCCGATTATCAAATTAGGCGGCAATTTAGAACGGGTGGCCGACGCCAGAATGCTTATTGATCAGGCCCGGTTACTTACACTAAGTGCCGCCTGGAAAATTGATAACGTTGGTGTAAAACAGGCCATGACCGAAATATCGGCCATTAAGGTGGTAGTGCCCAATATGCTGCAACAAGTGGTGGATATGGCTATTCAAATGCATGGTGGGGCGGGCATGTGTGGCGATCTCCCCTTGGCTGGGTTTGCTGCCATGGCCCGCAGTTTGCGATTGGCCGATGGACCGGATGAAGTGCATAAAGCCATGGTATCGCGTTTGGAACTGGCGAAATACAAAACCGCTGACGCCGCGAAATAACCGGGCTAACAAGGAGTAAGACTATGCAGCAACGTGTGGTAGTAACAGGCGGCGCGTCGGGACTGGGCAGAGCACTCGCATTACGTTGGGCCAGGGCAGGTGCCGACATTGTGATTGCCGATATTCACGCCAAGCGTGGGCAGGAGGTAATAGCAGAGTTGACCGCGCTAGGGCGCCAAGCGTGGTATGTGCATTGTGACATTCGCAGCGACAGCGACGTTAAGGCACTGGTGGAGCGGGTAAGTGAAATCTGGCCGTCGGTAGATTTACTCGTTAATAACGCAGGGGTAGCAACCGCAGGAAGCCTGATAGAAGAAGATATAGAACAATGGGCCTGGGTACTCGATATTAACGTACTTGGCGCGGTAAGAATGACCCGGGCCATGCTACCCTTGCTAAAATCGCAAGGCGGTGGCTACCTGCTCAATGTGGCATCTCAGGCGGGGATTACTGCTGCGCCGGTAATGGCATCGTATAACGCCAGCAAAGCCGCGATTGTAAGTTTTTCTGAAACCATGAAACTGGAACTGATTGATGCCAGGATTGGTGTCAGTGTGTTGTGTCCGGGCTTTTTTAAAACCAACCTCGATGAGTCAGTGCGCAGTGCAAACCCGGCCATGAAAGGCGTGGTGACGCGGCTGCTCGACAAAGCGCAAATTGGCGCCGATGACGTTGCGAACTGTGCGTTCGACGGTGTGCAGGCCGGGCAATTTATGTTGCTGAGCCATAAAGAAGGGAAAAAAGCTTACCGCATCAAACGCTGGTTCCCGGAGTATTACTTTAAAATGATGGCCGACCACACCAAACGGTTACGAAAAATGGGGCAATAACACACAATGACTACACCCTACGTAGACAAAGCGGGATCGGTAAGAGCAGGCGAAAACCTGCCGGTTGAGCCGGTACACGCCTGGTTAACGCAACAGGTAAATGGCCTGTCGGGTTTGCCCGAGGTAACTCAGTATTCAGGCGGAGCGTCGAACTGGACGTACTGCCTGAGTTATCCCGAAGCCGAATTCATTTTGCGAAGGGCACCGGCGGGCACCAAGGCTAAAGGGGCACACGATATGGGCCGCGAATTTCGTCTTCAGCAGGCCCTGAAACCGGTATATCACTATGTACCCGCTATGGTGGGGTATTGTAACGACGACAGCCTGATTGGCAGTGATTTTTACGTAATGGAAAAAATCACCGGCGTGATCCCGCGCAAGCATTTTCCCCGCGGTCTTGAAGTCACCGAAGCGCAAAGCCAGCAACTGTGTAAAAACATGTTCGACAGTCTGATTGCACTGCACAGTGTTGATTACAAATCAGCGGGACTTGAGCATCTGGGCAAGGGCGAAGGTTATACCGAACGGCAAATCAGCGGCTGGCGGTCCCGTTATCAGAAAGCCAAAACCTGGAACGTGCCGTCGGGCAACAAGGTTATTCGCTGGTTGGAGAACAACCTGCCGACAAAAGAACATATTTGCTTAACCCACAATGACTTCAGACTGGATAACCTGGTACTGGATCCCAACGATATTACCCGCATTATGGCAGTACTTGATTGGGAACTGGCTACCCTGGGCGATCCGCTTATGGATCTGGGTAATACGCTGGCTTATTGGGTAGAGCCCGGTGATGATTTTATGGCGCAAATGACCCGTCGCCAGCCCACGCACCTGCCCGGTATGATGAGTCGCAAAGAGATTGTCGAATATTACATGTCGAGCATGTCGCTGGATGTGGATGATTTTCGCTTTTACGAAGTGTACGGGTTGTTCAGGCTCGCGGCGATTGCCCAGCAAATTTACTACCGTTACCATCACAAACAAACCCGCAACCCGGCGTTTAAGCGCTTTTGGTTGTTTGTGCATTATTTATTGTGGCGCTGTGAGCGTGCCATTAAGGGTAAGTAGCCAATGAGTTGCGTATATTTACTGCGCCACGGGCAGGCCAGCTTTGAAGCCGATGATTACGATGCGCTGTCTGCGTTAGGCGAACAGCAAGCCCGGCGCACTGGCGAAGACTGGTTGCGCCGGGGGATAGCGTTTGATCAGATAGTGTGTGGCGGCATGCAGCGTCATGGCCAAACACTCAGTGCCTTACAGCAAGGTTTTTCAAAAGCGTTACCCAACGCGCCAATTAACCCTGACTGGAATGAGATTGATCATCACAGTGTACTGGGCGGATTTGACACAAGACTGGCAACCGCCGCGAGTATGCGTAAGTATTTAATGGCTCAGCCACATCCCGAAAAAGCGTTTTTAACTGTGTTTACTCAGGCGGTAACACGCTGGCAAAGTGGGCAATACGACGCGGATTACACCGAGAGCTGGAGCGCGTTTAAAGGGCGGGTGATATCGGCACTGGATACGACGTTCGCTGGATTAGAAAAAGGCCAGCAAGCGCTGGTAGTTACCTCGGGCGGGCCGATTGCACTGGTAGTTGCCAGCCTGATGCAGCTCCCTGAAACGAATTGGTTTAACCTTAACTGGACGTTGGTGAATACGGGGATCACAAAAATCCTGCGCACTGGGGGCCGGTTAATGGTGTCGTCGGTAAACGAACATCAGCATTTGGACACGCCGTCCAGCGGTTCACTGATCACTTACAAATAAAGAGAATAACAATGCGTAACAATATTTTGATCACCGGCGCAAGTTCAGGACTCGGCCATGGGATGGCGATAGAATTTGCCAAACAGGGCTGTAATCTGGCGCTGTGTGCCCGGCGCGCAGACCGACTGGAAGCCCTAAAATCGCAGTTGCAGGTCATTAATCCGGGTATAAAGGTATTTATTCGTTCGCTGGATGTGGATGATCACGAGGCTGTGTTTGATGTGTTTAAAGCCTTTCGCGACGACATGGGCAGCCTGGACCGGGTAATAGTGAATGCCGGTATGGGCAAAGGCGCGTCAATCGGTACCGGCTATTTTCATGCGAATAAGCAAACCGCGGTCACTAACTTTGTGTCGGCGATAGCGCAATGCGAAGCGGCAATGGAAATTTTTCGCGAGCAAAACGCCGGTCATCTGGTGACGATTTCCTCTATTAGTGCGGTGCGCGGATTTCGCAGAGCCATGACTGTGTATGCTGCTACCAAAGCGGCGATCACTTCATTGTCGGAAGGCATTCGCATTGATGTTCGCAACACACCCATTAAGGTCACGTGTATTCATCCTGGTTTTATTCGCAGCGAAATAAACGAAAAGGTAAAAAAAGTGCCGTTTATTGTGGATACCGAAACGGGCTGCAAAGCCATGGTAAAAGCCATCAACAAAGAAAAGGCAAACAGCTATGTACCCACCTGGCCCTGGGCCTGGTTGCACTGGATTTTGCGTATTGCGCCGCAAAGCTGGATTGCCAAAATGAGCTAATCTGGTTCAGTTTAAAAATGATAAAAGAAACCCGCCAACAGGCGGGTTTCTTAATGCTTTGAATAAAGCAGGAATTACATTCTGTAACGCACACCCAGGGAGAAGGTGCGGTCGCGAATGTAGGTATCACGAGGATACAAACGGGCATCGGCTGCAGAGTCGCCGCCGAAGTAATCGTTGGCAACGTCATCGGCCAGGTTAGTGCCGTCGAAGCTGATGGTCAGGTTCTCATTTACGTCGTAGTTCACTGAGAAGTCCAGTGAGCTGATTGCTTCGTGAATCACTGAGCTACCAGGCTGGTCGCCAGCTTCATTGAAGCTGCCGTACCATTCGCTACGCCAGTTGTAAGCCAGACGAACGTTCAGGCCATCGCGCTCATACATCAGGATGGCGTTGTAAGACTTGTCTGATACGTTTGGCAGCGGCTCCATAACGCCAGCTGCGTTTTCCGCTTCGTGATCCATTAACGTGGTGTTCAGTTGAATACCCAGGCCGTCGAGCATATCAGGCAGGTTTTCGAAGAACTGGGTATAAGCCAGCTCAACCCCTTCCAGGGAACCCGCGCCACTGTTTACCGGGCGGGTAATGGAGAACTCGTTACCATTGATAGTTTCAGGTATCGCAACGTATTTCACGTAACCGTCGATATCGCGGTAGAACACGGTTGCGGTTAATGAACTGGCTTCGCCAAAGTACCATTCTGCTGCCAGATCGTAGTTTTGCGACTCCACGGCATCCAGTTCAGGGTTGCCGCCATTACCGTAGCCCAGTGTACCCGTTTCTGAGGGCAGGAAGTAAGTTGCACTTGGGTTGAGGTCTGCAAAGTTCGGACGGTTGATGGTCTTGCCATAAGCGGCACGAACATAAAGCTCGTCGGTAACCTGAAGACGCATGTTCACGGCAGGTAATACCTGGGTTGAACTGGTGTTTACCGTAATTGGCGTTACTACACCATCAGTGATACTGTTACCGTTGAGTTCTGATTCCAGCTTCACTACGCGCACACCCGCTTCACCGTCTAACAGCATGTCGCCAATGTCTGTCGAGAAGTTAGCCTGAGCGTAAATCGCATAGTTGTTTTCAGTGTTGTCGTAGTAGCGTGCTGGCAGGAAGTCCGGATCGGCGCGTGAATAACCCATTGCCTCACGGATATCACCACGGTTGGCTAACAAGTACGACGCGTTAGGCGTTAACCACTGGGTGTTGTTTAGCGATGTAACGTCGCTCATGTAGCCAGCCGGTGAGTAATCTTCCAGTCCCGGGAATTCAGTAAGCAGCACGTCGCGACCAGAGATATTGCCACGGCCACCGGTATCGGCTTCCTGATTAAAGGCTGAGCGCTCATTAACGCGTAAGCCAACTTCAACAGAGTGGATCCAGGAATCCAATGCAATGTTCGCATCCAGTGTCCAGTCAATGGCATCACCTTCCTGATGACCCAGGCTGTCAAAGTTAGTCCACAGGTAGTACTGGCTGAGATCAGTCATATCATAAGGCTGACCACTTGCATCAAGAATTTGTACGTCAGAAATGCCTGCGCCGTTTTTGTCGAAATCATAGATGATGGTGTCGGCAAAAAACGCTAAATCAAGAATAAAGCCTTTGTTGTTGGCCTCTGTGTCGGTGTAAGCCAGGTCTGATTTAATCGTCACATGGTCGAACAGCCATTCGCCGCCCAGTGCAAACTGGTAGGTTTCTGATTCATTAAAGAACGACTGGTTACTGGTAATGGTACCCGGCGCATCAGGGCGAACCACAGATTGCGCCACGTTAGAGCCTTCTTTATATGACTCAACATAGCCATTGCCCCAACCACCCCAGCTAGGAATAGGTACCCAGAAGTTCAGTTGGCTGTTTTGCTCGTATTTCACACCAAACACGTCAAAGTAATAGGTGCTGTTGCTGTCAGGTGCAAACTGGAAGGTGGCGTTAAAGGAATCACGAGTGCGATCACCGTAACGGAAATAACCACCAATCACATTCGGTGCCAGCGCTGGCTCACCAGCCACATTGAGTGGTGCTGAATTCGGGTTGTTTACAACTGAATCTGGCAGTGTAAAGGGCGCAGTAACAAAGTTTACCTGGTCCTGGAAGTCACTGCTCTGATGAGACACGCTTAACATGGCGCCAAAGCGGCCATTGCTGTTATCCCAGTTGTTATTCAGGGTAACACTGCCAATCGGGTTCCATGACTCAGCTTCATCACTGTAGACATAACGCAAACCGCCTGCCGCAGAGAAACCATCGTCAAAATCAAATGGTTTACGCAGTTGGATATCGATGCTACCTGCGATACCACCTTCGATATCAGAAGCGCTGATCGATTTCTTTACGTCAACCGAGTAAACCAGATCGGCTGGCACATCGGTCAGAGACAAAGAGCGGCCGGTTGTAGTGAAGATATTGCGACCGTTCATTGTGGTAACGATGTCTGGTAAGCCGCGAATTAATACCTGAGCCACTTCTCCGTTCGTGCGCGAAACCTGAATACCCGTTACGCGCTGAAGTGCTGCCGCTACGCTGTTGTCAGGTAATTTACCGATGTCCTCGGCAACAATAAGATCAGAGATAGTCGACGCATTCATTTTCATATTTTGCGCGGAGTTTAAGCTGGCTTTAACCCCACGTACGTCGATGATTTCAATAGTGTCTTCGGAAGCTTGATTGGTGTCCTGAGCATACAATGACTGAGAGGCTAATGCCGCAAGAATGGCACTTGCTACCTGTGCACGTTTAAACATGTATCTTCTCCAAGATTGTTTGTAGTTGCGCAACACTCACGGTAAACCACTGCTGGTGATGAGCGTAGGGTTGCACTGAGTAAGGTTTACGACATCCCGATGTCGGGGGCCGCACATGGTTTTGTTATTATTATGGGGGAAGGATAGTATTGTATGATAATAGTACAGTCAACATTTCATTAACGATTTCTGCTTTTAAATAAGCGAAATTTAGTTAATTTGATTTTTTGTTGATATTAATCAATATCTTGAGGTTTTTGTTTTTGATGAGTTTTAAAGTGAATATTACGAAAATTTAAAGATTAACGATTTTTTATACTCAATTCGTTAATTATTTGTATAACCAATGGGAGGGTGTTTAGACTGGTATATAGCAATCTGCTCGGCTGATAATTCCACAGCCAATTGCTAACTGTCTATTTGTTCAAAGTGGTTTCGAACGTGCATGACGTGGGCAAGGGCATATTCGTGTTTGTTCAACGAACCATACGCAAAATGATCGGCCAGCGGGCCTTCATAGTGCTGAAAGCGTTTTAGCGAAGTCATCAACTGCGCAATGGCCTCATCGGGAGACAGCGTTATGGGCGCATCGGGTGCACCAGGAATCGTTTCTTCCAGGTTGTGGGTCATTTCTCGTTTGGCGGCAAAAACTGAAAAAGCAGCAGCGCCCAACGTTGATTTAAACCAATCGGGTTTATGCTGAGGGTAGCCACTGATGGAATAATCCACACTTTGCGCCATGTGATAAAACGTTTGGGCAACTGACCAACGGGTGTCTGAACGGAGCTTGCTGGCGTCCAGCGAGGCCAGAAAATCCAGTAATGCCTGAATACTCAGATCGTCCTGATTAGCGGGTTGGCTCAGCCAGAAACTTCCACCTGCTATTCCAATGGCACCGCAGGACAGCGCAGAAATAAGAAAAGTACGTCGGTTCATAAGGTGTATGTTTTGCATAAAGTAGAGCGAAACAGTATGACAATTGGGACGATCTGTATAGTACTGATGATGTCGGATGGATAAACTTTTCGTGAAATTCAGTTATATTCACTCGCATAGACGATTGCCCTTATCTGGAGGCTGCTCATGAAAGACGCCGATCGCGCAAGTATTATTAAAGCCAGCTGGAAACTACACGATTTGGTTGAGTCGGCATACTTTACTCACCCGGCATCCAAAGGCAGCCCGGATTGGCAGGAAAAGCAGCGTTTGTTGCTGGCCGATATGGCACTGCATTTACTGCAAACGTCGGTAAAACCAGGCGAGATTGATTTGCAAAAGCTCACCAACAACGTGCACGCTATTCTGACTATCTCTGATCAGTTCTTACCCCACGTTGGACTGAAAGCGGCAACCGCATCTTTATACGAGCCTGTTGAGCCGTAATCTGCTCAACGGGTCGTTTCCGCGCGTCTTGCTTAGCCTGGCCTTGCCCGGGCTTTTTTCTATCACTTTCTTAAATGCCCGGGACAAAGCCGACTCAGACTGATATCCACAATCCAGCACAATAGCGAGCAGCGTATGATTGCTGAATTGCAGAGAACATAACACGATCCCCTGCTATTACGCGGCGGGCCAAAGCAGCAGCGCGCCACTTACTATGGCTGTTACTGAGCGAACGTGATTCCAGAATAACCACTTGGTAAGGTAGGTTTGCCAAGTACGTTGTAACGACGCATCCCCGCTTGCTTCTAACAAGGCGTTGTTAAGGGGGACATTCTTTACAAGCGTTACCATAAAGGTACCAATAAAAAATATCAGCCCGGCAAGATAATGGTTAGAACGGGATAACACGAAAGTGAGTGACGCCACAGCCGAACCAAAAAAGCACAGATAAAATAGCGGGTTAAGTATTTCCCGGTTGATCAGTACCATGATCTCTGCCCCCTGTTCAGATTGCCTTAATGCCCGCATTACCGTGCAGGAAAAGATAAAGTAAATGCCCATCATAATGAGCATGCTGAGTTGCCCCAGTGTAGTGAGTACGTTTAATACAAGCATGGTTATGCCTCCGGTTGAGTGATACCGGTATTATGTGCATACGCGCCTGCGCGCACGTGACATTGCGTACACATACACTTACCAAACGTCCAAAATACGGTTTGGACGTTCAGGCTGCTTTTGAAGTGTTTCAGTTGCCTTTAGCCATCGCGAATTTCATACCTTATATCTCAGGGAAGGCAAACAGCCTTGCCCACAACTACCCAGCCGACATTCGGCGATATTATGAGGAAAGAGCAATGAAAGTATTAAACGCGTTAAAACTGGCGGGCCTGGCTGGCTCACTGTTATTCAGCAGTCTGTCGTTTGCATCAGCGGTTAACCTGGGCGAGAACGATGTGGCTATTCACGGTTACGATCCCGTTGCCTACTTTGTTCAGCACAAAGCCGTAGAGGGCTCTGCAAAGTACACTGCTACTTATGAAGGTGCAATTTACCGTTTTTCAAGCGCGAAGAACCGCGACATGTTTAAAGCGGATGCTGAGCATTACGCCCCACAATTCGGCGGCTACTGTGCCATGGGTGTTGCGCTGAACAAAAAGCTGGATGTGGATCCTGATGCGTTTTACATCAAAGACGACAAGCTGTTTTTAAACCTGAACAAAACCGTTCAGAAAAAATGGATGGAAGACGTACCCGGACACCTGAAAACCGCTTATCGCGTATGGGATGGCATCGAAGGTCTGTCGGTTGAAGCGACTAACGCCGAGGACTAAGCACAGATGGAATCCGAGCTGAAAGGCATATTGTCGAACGGCCATGAGTATCCTGAGCAGGTGGTGATGTTGTGGTTCACCGCCTCCTGGTGCGGACCTTGTAAACAGTTAACTCCCATTATCAACCTGCTGGAGCAGGCCCATAAAGGCTCGCTGCGGGTAGTGAAAGTGGATGCTGACGAAGAGCATGGTTTAGCCCAGATGCTGGGAGTACGGGCAGTGCCGACACTGATCCTGATGGATCGCACCAAACGTTTAGACACACACGTTGGATTGTCGAATTACGGCGAACTGAACAAGTGGGTGTCACATCATCTGAATTAATGATTGTAAGGATGTCACTATGAATCAGAAGCAAAAAATCGCTGCGGCTGCGCTGGCCATGGCATTAGCGGCCGCTGCCTCAGCACCGGCGCATGCGGCAGGCAAAGAGAAGTGTTACGGCATTTCTGCAGCGGGTCAGAATGATTGCGGTAACCTGGCGGGTACCCATTCCTGCGCAGGGCAATCTACCGTAGATAACGATCCCGGTGAGTGGAAACTGGTAGCCAAAGGCACCTGTGAATCACTGGGCGGTATGTTGAAAGACGAAGCCAAGAAGCGTTACGACGCGGCTAAAAAAGGCTAATTAGCCTGATGAGTCAATAAGGAGATGCTGATGTCTGCTATGTCACAACACTATGAGCGTGTAGAGAGCACCAGGGTGGGTGTGGGCCTGCGTCACGAGCACTATAACGAGGCGCTGACGCAGACATCTCACTCCGTTGATTTTCTGGAGATTCATGCCGAAAACTTCTTTGCAGAAGGGGGCATGATCCCACCATTTTTAGAGGCAATAGCCGAATACTATCCGCTGAGCATCCATGGCACCGCGATGGGACTTGGCTCGGCCTCTGGCGTGGACAGCCGGTACCTGAAACGGTTTTGCGAACTGGTAAACCGAGTCAATCCTATTCTGGTGTCTGATCACGCGTGTTTTACCTGGGGGCAAGTTGGCAATCAGCGGCTGCATGCCGGGGATCTGCTACCCATTACGTATAACCGGGCGTCGCTGGATATTCTGGTAGACAACATCGACCGTGTACAGCAGGCGCTGGGCCGGCAGTTGTTAATAGAAAATATTGTTAGCTATGTGGATCAGCGCAGCGATCCCATGCATGAAGCCGAGTTTTTGGCCGCCGCAGCTACGTTAACCGGGTGTGGGCTGCTGGTGGACTTAAATAATGTGCTGGTAAATGGCCGTAACTTCCACGCCCATAATCTGGCGCAGTACGCCACTACCTGGCTCAAAACCCTGCCCTCCGGGGCCGTTAAAGAAATTCATCTTGCCGGTAGCAGTGAAGTGCAGCCTGGCGAACTGGTTGTAGATGATCACAGTCAACCCGTGTCCCATGCGTGTTGGGCACTGTATCAACAGGCAATCCATATGTTTCCCGGTGCCGCTACCTTAATTGAGTGGGATAATCAGTTGCCCACCTGGGAGCGTCTGCAGGAAGAAGCCGGTACAGCCCGGTTTATATTAGCGCAAACCCTGATGGAGGCTATGTCATGAATGAGCCCACACAAAATCACGTAGCCGGTAAGCAGGACTGGTCCGGACATCAGCTTACCGGAAAGCGCCAGCATGCACTGGTAACCGATATTTTTACCCAATCGTCGTTGAGTGGCGTGCCGCCCCGCGCGTTGCAAATATACCAACGCAACCTGCAAATGACTGCGGCTCGCAGTTTAACGATTACTTATCCGGTGTTGCAGCAAATGGTGGGCGAACAGGCCATGTTTATTCTTGCGCAACGATTACTGGCCTGGGCTAAACCAACAACGGGTGACTGGGCAGAGTGGGGCGGGCAATTACCTTCTCTGATTGCCAGCAGTGAACTGGCGGCAGATCATCCTTATTTAGCCGGCGTCGCACAGCTGGAATGGGCCGTGCACGAGGCCGGTAGAAGTCGCGTTAGTGCGTTTAACCGCGCCAGTTTGTCGCTGTTAACTGATGAAGATCCCAACCAGATTGTACTTAGCCTGCAACCTTCATTAGTGGTACTTGAAAGTGCGTATCCGGTGCAGCCATTGTGGCAACTGCACCGCCAAACCGCTAACCCGGACAGCCTGTCTACTGAGGCTTTGGAGAGCATTATGCAGAACCGTCAACCGGCAAACTATGCTGTAGTGTATCAGCATCGCAATAAACCCAACGCTGAGGCCATTGATGAACAAGCGTTTGGCTGGCTGCAGGGCGTGCAGCAGGGTATGTCCTTGTCGGCGCTACTGGATGCGTATCCGGGCATTGATTTTGCGCAATGGCTAGCTTACGCCATTGAACATGAGTGGATAAATACGATTTTGTCTCAGAGGTGATCCCACCCTCCTGCTTGCGGCGCAACGCTGATGGACTCCGGCACTACACTCCTGCCCGGTAAGTCAGCGTCAATGCGCCGCTTTTTTATGTCGGTTTTATGGTTGGATATAAAAAGAAAAATGATCGCGTTTGAGCAAACATGGGCTTCAAAAACATCGGGGAAATTGGTTCAGGCTCAGGTGATGCCGCATTATCAAAGACTGCGGGAAGTGCTTAAGAAAAAAGAGGGGCGTGATGTAGTGTGATTGTTGCGACCACCAGGGTGGTCGCAACAATATAGATGGACTAACTGAACTGTTAGCTAATCAGATATACGGTCGGCTATCAAACAGGCGCTTTAGCGCGTGATTTGTATTCGCCGTTACGGGTATCGATTTCAATCCAGTCATCAACCTGACAGAAATCCGGTACCTTAATTGTGGTGCCATTGGCCAGATTAGCAGGCTTCATTACCTTGCCACTGGTGTCGCCACGAGCAGAAGCTTCAGTGTAAGTTAACTGACGAACGATAGTGGTTGGCAGATCAACAGAAATAACTTTGCCGTTGAAGAATACCGCGCTACATACGTCGCTCATGCCATCAACGATATAAGGCAATACGCTTTCGATGTCTTCTTCGTTGAGTTCGTACTGGTTGTACTCTTCATCCACGAACACATACATGTCGTCGGCTTTGTAAGAGTAGGTTACGTCGATTTGATCCAGGATCACTTGCTCAACTTTGTCGTCGAACTTGTATACGGTCTCGCTGGTTGAGCCGCTGATCAGGTTCTTCAATTTCATTTTCATGATCGCACTGTTGCGGCCAGATTTGGTGTATTCAGCTTTCTGAACAATCCAAGGCGCGCCGTCAATAAGGATCACGTTGTTTACTTTAATATCTTGTGCTGTTTTCACGAAGCTACCCAGTGTAAAAGTTAAGGGGGAGATTTTCGCGCGATTCTAGCAGTTCCGCACAAATGTACATAGCTTTTCCGCTAGACTTTGTTGTTCTGATAGCGCAGCACACCAATTTTCTGCATGGCATTGCAGATTTTTACTGTGTTGTTGCCAGGCTAACCAACTGGTGGAGAGGCTTTTTTGTGTGTTCCAGCTCAGCCACCACTGCCTTACAGCCTCTGCGGTAGCTGGGTTTGCGCTGTGCAGGTAACGATCGAGGAACGCGTTGAGCTTGTCGAGATGAATATCATCCTGCTGCTGGTATATGTGCCACAAAAAAGGTTTACCGGCCCATTGCGCCCGAACAAATGAGTCCTCCCCGCGCACCAGATTCAGGTCACAACTCCACAACAGTGAGTCGTACGCTTGTTGGGTAACAAATGGAATGGCCTGAATGGTAACCTGCCCACGTGAGTAACTATTGCCGCTTTCCAGTGTGTCGATATTCAGCCAGCGCGCAATATCTGCCACAATGCGACCGGGCGGTACTAACAACTGATAGTGTTGCTCACCTTCTGCAAGTGTATTTAGCCAACTGTCGATATGCGGATTCTCGTAGGTAAACAGTGAAACCAACATGCTGCCAGGCGCGCGGCTTACTCCCAGACTCAACAGAAAACGCCGCTGCTGCTCAGCATCAAATTGCTGGCGTTGTTGCAGCAGTGTCTGTTCGCGCAGCAAACCGCCGGTGTTGTTAGTAAAACCCGGAAAGTAAAAGTATTTGCTTGGACCGCAAAGCTGCGGAGAGGGCAGTAAATGGCACCCCTCTACCCACGCTTCGGCACTTAAATATTCAAGGTTGATCCACAACGAGGCAGGCGAACGCTCGGCCATTGCTATTTTTATGTGTTGCGGCAGTTCGCAGGCAAAGGCTTCAATGACTATATCCGCTGGTTCAACATGCAATTGCGGTTGCCAATGAACTATCTCAACCCCCTCAACTTGTTGGGTTTGGCATAACGGGTTAACCGGCGGGCACAAATGCCGGAATGCTCCCAGATCATCCACCAGTAAACGCACAGACTGTTTGTACTCTGCACTGAGCTGCCTGGCCAGACGCCATGTCACACCTATGTCGCCATAGTTATCAACGACATGACAAAAAATATCCCAGCTCTTCATCCAACAAACCTGCACAGTGATAAAGCCGTGAGTATAAATGATCCCGGCGATGTAGGAACACATTGTTGTTAGGGCAGCTTGGCGTAACAGGGCAGGTTCAACATTGCAGACGAACGGCTAATTTTGTTAACCGGCTTTCCCCGAAAATAGCGTCATCTGAATTACCTAGGGTGAACGTTATTATGAAAGTGAGCAAAATTAAGCAATGGCTGGGGGCGGTATTTACCGCTGGGATGATTGTTTTATCGGTGCCTTCTGCAGGCATGGCCGATGAAATATCGGTTGACTATATTCGCGGCGAAGGCGATGTGCAGGGGGTAAAACTGGCGTTTCGTCGCAACAGCGATTATTTACACGCGTATTTTCCCTCGCTTGACTTGAGTTTTGAAGCCAGTATCAACCTATGGGAATACGGCGATCCCAGCCGTTACGACAGCAACTTTGTACTGGCGTTTTCACCGGTATTCCGACACACCTTTTACGAAAACTACAATGGTGCCGTATACGGTGAATTTGGCATAGGTGTGTCGCTGTTGGATGATACTCAGTTTGCCGGCAAAGACATCAGCACGCATTTTCAGTTTGAAGACAGATTGGGGATTGGTTATCGGTTTGGTAGCGAGCGCGAGCATGCTGTTACCCTGCGCTATTTTCATTATTCCAACGGCGGTCTGAAAAGCCCGAATCCCGGCTATGACTTCATCAGCCTGTCGTTTTCAACAAGATTGTAGTGCCAACGACCCCGATTCTTTGTGCTTACGGAAATGACGAGAGGATTGGGTCGCATTTTGAGTGAATCGGTGGCTTTTTGGCCATCACTCAGGGGTAGCATTTTACTATCCCAAACCCAACCTGGATTTATACTATGACTGGAATTACTCTGCGCCGCCTGGTTGTGGCGGCGACACTTACCATTACTGCTTCACTTGCCGCATGGTTACCTTTTGCCAGCAGCGCGCAACAAGCCAATTTGGCGGGTGAAGTGTTAGCACCGGATTTAACCTTTCATGCCGCCGATGGCGAAACCTTCTCTTTGCAGCAACGCTGGGAAAAAAAGCCGGTGCTGCTGTATTTCTGGGCTACCTGGTGCCCGTACTGCAAAAAGGCGACGCCAAATGTTACCGCCCTGCATCACGATTTTGGTGACAGCATAGACGTACTGGGCATTAACGTGGCCATTAACGACACACAGGAAAAAATGCACGCGTACTTACACGACTATGGTGTGGACTTTCCGGTGATGTTTGATGCGCAGGCGGAACTTACCAGTGAGTTTATGGTAACCGGTACACCGGTGTTTGTGGTGTTGTCGCAACGCGGCGAGATTTTGTATCGCAGCCACCGCTATCCGGCAGGGATTGAATCCGTATTGGTGAGAAATTTCTGATGAACAGAATAAGCCCCCACATCGCAGAAAACATGACGCAACTGGCAACGGAATCCGTAACAGAACCCAACAGAAACTGCGCCTACCAAGTAAAAAAGTGCAGTAAAGCCGCGCGAAAGATTACCCCGGCATTGTTGGCGGAAGCGCTTAAAACCGCATTGGTAGTGGGCACCATTATTATGGTGATCAACCAGTTTGAAGCCTTTGAGGGAACGATGGCCATTGATATAACCAAAGCGGCGCTGAGTTATTGTGTACCCTTTTGCGTATACCTGTACGGTAGCCTGAAAGTAAGAGATTAACCGCGCCGTATTTACCCCGCCCTCAATGCAACAGCAAAGCCCAAGCCCCGATAGTGTGTAGTGACTCCGGGGCTTTTGGCTTATTAGTACTGAGCCAAAAAAGGTTGAGGCGTTAATACTCGATTTCGAGCTGAGTCAGTTAGAATGAGAAAGCCGAACATACTTCAGTGTGTATGTCACAACCCGCCTTGTCACAACCCGCCTGTGGAAGCACCGATAATGGTTATTCTGTGGAGTCGGGTGCTACTATGAAGTTTCTTTAGTTAATTGTTTGCTGAAAAATATATTGTATTAACGTACGTCTAGGCGTACGATTTTCGTGTGCTAATGGAGATAAATCATGAATACACTTACGGCAAGCGAAGCAAGGGCAAATCTATACAGATTGCTCGATCAAACGAGTGAGACACATCAACCAATTACCATTACTGGCAAGCGAAATAGTGCAGTATTGATTTCATCTGAAGACTGGGAATCAATTCAAGAAACCCTTTACTTGCTGTCTGTACCAGGGATGCGAGAAAGTATTCGCGACGGCATGGCAGAGCCCATTGACGATTGCTCCAAGGAGCTGGATTGGTGACTTGGCAACTTGTGTACACAAAGCAAGCGCAAAAAGATGCAAAAAAACTATCATCATCAGGCTTAAAAGAGAAAGCCAAAGATTTACTTAATATTGTCGCCAACAATCCTTATCAAAATCCGCCTCCCTACGAGAAATTGGTGGGCGACCTATCTGGAGCTTATTCGAGACGAATCAATATTCAGCATAGGTTGGTGTATCAAGTAATTGAAGAGCAGCACACTGTAAAAGTTCTACGTTTGTGGACTCACTATGAATAAATACCGAACTAATTCTGCTTAACGTGTTGTCACTTCAGTGTTAGAGCTACCGTCTTTGGTAGCTATTCGTTTTATGCGTTTAGCTGATTAGTCGGGCGGTCAATTATTAAAGCAAAGTGGGAAAAATGATAAAAGCATTTTGTATTAATTGTGGCGAGGGGAAACAAGATCCTCATAAAAAATGCAGTGCCTGTGGTTTATTACCGAACAAGAAATCGGATATTGTAAAAAGCGTATGGTTATCAACGGAGCGTTGCTTATCCGAAGATGAGTTAGAGGTTGATAACAGGCCAACTATCGAAGAGCTGCAAACCTTCGCAAGCGAGATTAAATACGGCAAACAAGTAGCCTATCCACAAAATGAAATTGAGTTGTTAACAAAACAATTTGAGGAAGTATCTGAAGTATCGTGGTTCAAGGTATTATTAGTGGGTTTACCGTTTATAATTATCCCAATAATTGCAATGGTGTTGTTAATTAGCGAAACCCTCTGAATACAGCCTCATTTGTTCATACACCGTAGTTTAGCGTTAATAGCCAATGTCGCTCAGCAAGGAGCAAGTATGACAAAGTATTTCATTATTATCATCGCAATACTCGTTTCGGGTTGTACCAGTGTTGCTACCACACAGCGTCCAAATGATTACTACAGCCCGGCGAGTAACGAAGTAAGTGATGAACCCTTATTTGGGTCTGTGGGGGCCGCCCTTGCAGACAAAGACATAGAGCGAATTCTTAATTATCGCCTTGCGCTGCCCGCCCAGAATAGAATTGCTATTCTCAGGTTGTCGGACGACAGCTATTGGCGCTACTACTCAAATGATTTCACGCAGCTTAACCATTCCATTGCGGCTGATTTTGTTGGGCAGCTAAAACAATCACCCAGAGTGTATGATGCGTCATTCTTGCCCAGCTTGTTGGTGCCTGAGCAACGAACGGTGCCATTTCTTCGGGAAGCGGCGGCACGTTATCAGGCTGATTTACTGTTGGCCTACCGGTCTACCTGCCGTACCTTTGAAAAGTACAAATTCATTGATCCAAATGAAACAAAGGCTTACTGCACGGTTGAAGCCGTGTTGCTGGATGTGCGTTCTGGCATAGTGCCATTTACGGTTGTATCCACCAACGAATTTGCCGCTCGAAAGCAAGAAGGGGATATCAATTTTAATGAAACCATTAAAAAGGCAGAGATGGCCGCTGTGGCTAAGTCATTGAAAGAGGCAGCATCTCAGCTCAATGCGTTTTTAATGACAATTGGCACGTTGCAGTGAGCAGGTTTTGCAAGGCTACACTGAGTCCCTTCAAAGAGGAGCACAACGCAGTGCTCTGTTCCGTTACTATTTAACAAGGCTAAATGGATAGCGCGTAACTGCGCTATCTGCCAGTATGAATAACCTGCCTCAGGGTTGCACACTAAACGTAGGGTAGTGGCCCGCCAGTTCGCCAAACTCAGACAAACGCGCTTGAATAGTACCCGCCATTTCAGGGGTAACCACATTGGGTACCCGTGCGGCATCGGTAACAAAATTGTACTGTTTAAGCTGGTGCTGAAAACTGCCCGGCGCCTGCTTGTCGGCCAAACGGGTATGTACCGATAACGCCGACAGCTTTTCAACTGATAAGCGATGGCTGAACCTGTGTACGCCCAGGTAAGTGAAAGCTTCGCGCACGTAGCTATCGCTTTTTGCGATGAGCGCGTCCATTAGTGCAAATAGCAGGGCATTAACCGACGGCTCGGGTAACAACAAGGTGAGTAAAGTACCTGTTGTATCACCCAACATGGGGGAAGTGCCACCGGGTATGGAGATGTCTACCAGGATTTGCTGCGACAAACGCTGTTCGATGTTCAGGACATGAACAGGCGAGCTGTCGTAAGTGGTATTTCGCATCAGTGCCGTTACCTGACGGCGAAATTGCATCAGTGACACGGGTTCCTCGTTGTCTAATAAACTGCCGGCTTGCTCAGCGATAAGCCGTGCATCCTGATGGGTGCTGAACGGCGCACTGATGTGGTGTTCAAAGCGAATTTTCAGCAGCTCTCGCACTTCGTGCTCGCGGGCTTTTTTAATCGCCAAAAAGATGGTTTGCACCAATTCAGAGGTTGGTACATTGCTGTCGATTCGCCATTTTCGGCCGTACACAATTTTACGATTTGGCTGAGCAGCTACCGGCAGATAGGTGTCGAACCCAATTAATCCAATCTGGATATATAAACCATGGGTGTCCTGGCCTGCGAATATCAGGGTAGTGTCGTTAAACGCGCAATCGAGCGCCACTTGTTCAATACTGCACTGGGTTTGGGCGTATTGCAGGTAATGCTGAGGCACACAGGATGCACCGCTGTTCAGCAGAACTCGCGGTGCATCGGGTAACGGGCGCTCGGCAGACAGTGCCAGATTGCTCATTGCTTTCTCCCTTATGCAGCGTTTGCCTGGGGCAAGCGCTTGTTATACAGCCATTTTATAAAGTGATCGGCTGATAGTTGTCCTGCACCCCAAAACACAATGTGCGCAAGGATTAAGCCCCAGATCACGTGTCCGTAGAGGGCCGCAGGTGCAATTTCTTCCAGGCTGATCACCGCCACCACATTGACAATACTCAGCACAATGGCACTCAGGCGACTGGCTAATCCGGTGGTGAGTAAAACCGGTACCACCAACTCCGCAAGCGTGGCTAAATAGGCCGCTAACACAACCGGTAAAAAAGGCACGTGATATTCGTATTCAAACAGAAACAACGTGGTTTCCCAGTCAGCGATTTTAGTGAGTCCGGAGGCAAAAAATACCCACGATACGTATACGCGACCGGCCATAGTAAGCAGGGGCTGAGCCGCATTGAAAGCAGCTGACATGCCGCTGATGATACGGCCTGTCTGTAAAACAATGGATTTCATAAAAGTATTCCTTGTGCAAACGTTGTTAAATTGGCTTGTGAACCGGTTTGGGCCTCGTCACAAGCGTAATGTACGACTCTGCGGGTTGCTTGTTGAAACCGGGCGTCCTGCGTTTCATACCAATTAAAACTTATGCGTTGCCACGTAATTTCAACCAGGCCTTCGGAGAAACCCCCAGTTTTTTGCGGAAAATGCGTGCCAGGGCTGAGCCGTGTTCGTAGCCCACTTCATTGGCCACCAGATTCACTGGCTTTTGGTTCAGTAACAGCTCCTGAGCCTGATTAATGCGAATGTCGGTGAGATATTCATTGGGTGTGGTACCTACCACCTCACGAAACGTCGCGGCAAACTTAGAGCGCGACATCGCTGCTTCGCCAGCCAGCGATTCTACCGACCAGTTATGCGCAGGGTTACGGTGCATGGCGCTCATGGCCTTGGCAATCGCCGGATGCGAAAGCGCCGCCAGCATGCCGCCCTGGCTAAGATTGTTGTCCAGCACGTAACGCATTACCTGCAACAAAAACATTTCGCTGAGCTTATCTATCATCACCGAGCGGGTAACTGACTCGCTGAACGCCTCTTCAAACAACCAGGCGGCGGTTTGTCCTATGTGTTTTTCGATGCTCAGTGGCAAACACAGTAATTCCGGCAGGGCGTCGAGCAACAACGCGCGGTTATGCGATTCCAGACTCACGGTGGCACACACTAACTGGGCGTTTTCAGACTGATTTGCCAGGATCCTGTGCTCTACCGGGCCGGGAATAAAAATCACACTGGGTTCGTCGATCACGATTTTTTGTTTCTCGCGCATCAGCAGCGTAAGTCTGCCAGAACGAAGTAAGTGCAAATGCCCTTTGTTGTTGCCTTCAAACGATTGAATGCCACAGAGTCGGCCGCTAAAAAATACATCTGCTTTAACGGCCGTTTTGCGCAGAATGTCTGCAATATTATTCACGGTATTTCCTTTTAAATAGCGGCTTGTGCCGTACTGTTGCGCTTTGCTTGTTGCAACCACTGACGCGGCGATAAGCCCAGCTTTTTCTTAAAAATGCGTGCTAGGGCGGAGCCGTGCTCGTAGCCCACTTCACCAGCCACGTAATTCACTGGTTTGTTGTTCTTCAGTAGTTTTTGCGCCAGTGTGAGTCGCAGGCCGGTGATGTATTCGTTGGGTGTTTGCCCTACCAGGTGTTTAAACTGCTCTGCAAATTTAGACCGGGACATCGCCGCAATACTTGCAAGGTTGTCTAAGGTCCAGTGATAGGCTGGATCCTGGTGAATCTGATTGATAACCCTGGACATTTGCGGATGGTTAATGGCACTGACTGTCCCTTCCTGCAAATTGCCGTGTTCGGTGGCGTGGCGCAGAATTTGTAAAATGAACATTTCGCCCAGCCGGTTCAGCATGGCTTGCTTACCAAAGCGCTGGGTTTGTATTTCGTTGAGCAACCAGCGGGCAGTGCCCGATACCGCGCAGTCAGGGGTAAGTTGTAAATACATGACTTCTGGCAGGGAATTCACCAATAACGACGACTGATTGGCCGAAAACGTAACACTGGCACTGATTAATCTGGCGTCTGCGTTGGTTTGTACCGGTTCAATTCGGTGAGCAACACCCGTAGGGAAGAACACCATAGAGGGGCGGTCCATCAGTAGCTCGCGCTGACCCTTGCGTGTAATACGCACTTTGCCAGACTCCAGTAAATGCAGCTGTCCGGTTGTACCGAAGTGTTTGGCTGCCGATAATGTGCCGCAGTGATTTACTTCACTGGTAAACGTATGTTGATTAAGTAATGCACTTAAATTTTCCATGTCGGTTGTCTCTCTTTTACGATAACAGTCGATGTTGAACCTTCTGTTGCCCGGCTTAAAACCGCTAAATTCGAGCAATACGATGCCAAAGCCCGCTTGTTAACGAAGCAGCCTGGTTTGTCACTACTGCGTATCAACGTGGTGACTGTGCGAATAAGGTGTATGAAAGCTGACGTGACATCACGTCAGCCCGCCAGGTTACAAGCCCAATTCAGATAGCCCGGGATGATCATCAGGACGTCGTCCTTCAGGCCAGTGAAACAGGCGCTCTTCCTTGGTGATGGGGAGATCGTTGAGCGATGCGTAACGATTAACCATCAGGCCTTGCTCATTGAATTCCCAGTTTTCGTTGCCATAAGAACGGAACCAGTTACCGGAGTCGTCACGCCATTCATAGGCATAGCGCACCGCAATGCGGTTGTCGGTAAAGGCCCACAGTTCCTTGATCAGTCGGTATTCCAGTTCTTTTGCCCATTTGCGCGACAAAAATTCCCGGGCCTGATCGCGACCTTCAATGAATTCGGCACGATTACGCCACTTAGTACCCAGGCTGTAAGCCAGTGCAACGCGCTGGGCATCCCTTGAGTTCCAGCCGTCTTCAGCCAAACGCACTTTTTTGATTGCTGTTTCGCGGGTAAACGGTGGAACGGGTGGACGGTATTCATCAATAGCGTGCATGAGGTTGCTCCTTGTGTAAGTGATGCTTAAAACGGGATCACCAGTGGAAAATCCACGTCGGTATCGGCTACGTTATTCACGCTGTTCGTCCAGGTGTTCAGGGCAACGTGAAGGATAATTTCAATGATTTCTGCATCGCTGTATCCTGCTTGCTTTACCGCATCCAGCAACTGATCGTTTACCCGGCCATTAAGCTCAGATACCGCCACAGCAAATTGCAATGCGGCCTGGATTTTTGGATCCTGCGATAAACCACTGCGGTTGGATTTAATTTCGCTGTCGGCCATTTTGGCTAAATTAACAGCAATAAAGCTGTGCGCAGACAAGCAGTAGGTACAGCGGTTCACTTCGGCAATTGCCAGGGCAATGGCTTCTTGTAACTGAATGGGTAATACCCCTTCTGTTAATGATTCAGATAACGCCAGGTAGCCTTTTAGTGCCGCCGGATTATTAGCAACCAGACGGAATAAGTTTGGCACCATACCCAGCTTGGCTTTTACGGCATTAAGTAACGGTTGCGATGCTTCAGGGGCATCATTAATTGACTCAGGGATAGTTAAACGAGACATTATGTATTCCTTGGTTGGTTAAATATTCGTCTTGTTGGTTAATGTAAAGCGACCTGATTGATGCGGGTAGTGGGTAATTGTGTGTAGCACCTACCCATTTTTTGGAGAGATAAATGGATCGACTCAGTGCAATGCAGATTTTCAGTACGGTAATGGAGTGCGGCAGTTTTTCCGCTGCAGCCCGCAAACTGAATAAGCCCCAAACTACGGTGAGTCGGCAGGTAAAGGAGCTTGAAGATCATTTGGGTGTACAGTTGGTGTTGCGCTCCACGCGCAATCTGGTGCTTACCGATGCAGGGGAGAAATACCTGGCATCCAGCCGCGAAGTGCTGTCGATGGTGGCTGAAATGGAACGCGACGCCAAAGGCGAGTATCAGGAGCCGAAAGGCTGTTTAACCGTAACCGCCCCGATCATTATGGGCCGGATGCACGTTTTTCCGCTGCTGGCCGAATACCTCAAATTGTACAGCGACGTAAGTGTAAAGCTGATCCTAACCGACCAAAATATGCACTTGTACGAGGATGTGGTTGATGTGGCTATTCGGGTTGGCAGGTTACCCGACAGCGAGCTGGTGGCTAAACGGGTGGGTGAAGTTCAAAAAATCCTGTGTGCCAGCCCAGGGTATCTGGCCCAGCGCGGCATACCCCAAAATTTAGAGGCACTTGCCAGCCACGACTGCATTACGTTTGAAGGACTGGATTCGCCTAACCACTGGCGTTTTACCGTTAACAACGAAGAGCAAAACGTGCCGGTGAATTCACGGGTTAGGGCAAATTCTACCGACATAGCAGTGCATTCTGCCCGTCAGGGATTGGGCATTGCCCGTGTGCTGTCGTATCAGGCGTTGCCCTGGCTAAAAAGTGGCGAACTCAATCGCGTGTTACAGCCGTTCGCGCCCGAACCCTATCCGGTAAGTATGTTGTATATACGCCAGGATGTGCTGCCGTTAAAACAGCGCAGTTTTATTGATTTTATGACTCCGCGTTTACAGGCAACCTTTCAACGGATCAGTGAAGACTGGCAAGCCTTAACCAATTAGAGCCTTATTGCGGTGTAACTGGAACAACCCGTCCGTATTTCTGTTCCAAGCGTCCGTTTATGCACCTGCGCGGTTGTTGAGTATCCCGATGCAGCGTATGTATGTGGCCATGTTTACAATCACATACTTCGTAATTTATGCGCACTTTGGTTAAATTGTATTTCTACCTGCTCAGCAGAATATGGCCCGCACTGGCGGCAAAACATGCTGGTAGGCTGCTGTTTACTCCACAACTTCCTGCCAGCTTACCGGATATGCCTTCACCCGATGAAGTGGTGTGTGTAAGTGACGATACCTGCGTCATGATTTGGCGGGGGCAGGGAAAAACGGTACTGCTGATGCACGGTTGGTCAGGGGCGGTTGAACAATTTACCCACCTGTTGCCCAGGCTATTACATCTGGGTTGCCGGGTAGTGGCACCCGTGCCAAAAGGGCATCGTTATCAGGGGGAAGGGCGCTCCCATCCGGGCTATTTTATCAAAGCAGTGAATGAAGTACTTACCTACCAGTCGTTGCGCGTTCACGCTGCAATCGGACACTCCATGGGCGGCAGTGCACTGGCGTTGCACGGGGTTTCTCACCTGCAAATTGCCAGAGTGGTACTCATTGGTGCCCCAGCGGGTTTAACTGGTGTACTTAACCGGTTTGGCCATTTTCTTGGGTTTAACCAACGCGCGCAGAACGCGCTGTATGCGTTAGCCGATAGTACAGTTGGTGTGTCGCATGAGGCAATGGATGCCGCCACCCATTTAATGAAAACGGCCCAGCGCGCACTGGTTATTCACGACAAGGACGATCGCGAAGTCCCCTTCAAGGATGCTGAACAGTATGTGATGAAACATCCCGATGCCAGATTGTACTCCACAGAAGGATTTGGCCACCGGCGCATTCTGCAAAACGACGCAGTTATAAACGAAATTATTGATTTTATTAGGTAAATTTTATTGTCTGTTTGCAACACTTTTCACATTTTGTTACCACTCAATACTGGACGAATTGCCTGTTTTTTCGGTATTTCTGTGCAGCATGTTTACTACAGCACAATAAAATTACGCCTTAATAACAGGTAAATGCCTCAGGCGTAACTATAACAAAAGGACAGAAACGAGCATGAAGCGGTTTATTTTTTGGACACTTGGCACACTGGTAATTCTGGTGGCCTGGGTGACTGTTAATTTTGTGGCAACCACCGAAGGTTGGGGGCTGACGCCACTTGCGGAGCCTGGAGACACCATAGGTTTTACCAGAGCCATCAGCAATGAAGCGCGCACCGAAGCAAAAGGCAATCTGGTACTTGCTGTGCTGAACAACGGCAAGGTAGTACACAGTGATGCTATGTCGACGGGCAAACCCGTATCCGACAAATCGGTATTTGGTGTGGCATCGCTCAGCAAATGGGTAACGGCCGTTGGGGTAATGCAGCTGGCGCAGCAGGGTAAACTCGATCTGGATGTGCCGGTATCCACCTATTTAACCCGCTGGCAATTACCGCCCAGCGAATTCGACAACAACAAAGTAACCTTGCGTTTATTGCTGAGTCATACCGCTGGTATCACCGATGGGTTGGGCCACAGTGGGTTTGCGCCTGGCGAACCGGTTCAGGCGCTGGAGTCTCATCTTACCCAGGCCATGGATGCAGACCCGGGCAAAAGCGGCAAAGTGCAGGTGGGTATAGAGCCTGGCACAACGTGGATGTATTCCGGTGGCAGCTACAATTTAACGCAATTGATTGTAGAGGAAGTTACCGGCGAGTCGTTTGCACAATACATGCAAAAGGCGGTATTCGAGCCGCTGGGCATGACCCACTCAAGTTTTATATTGGATCGCGCCGACCCAACTGTGGCGCAGTATTTCGGTGAAAACGGTGTTGAACAGGTATACCCCAATTATACGTCGCTGGCTGCCACGGGGTTGTACACTACGTTGAGTGATTTAGTTCGCTTTGCCAATGCGCAATTACCTTCAACGGTGGCTGATCCTGCCATGCCAAGACTACTGAGCGACAGTAGCCTGGCAGACATGCGCACACCAATAGCCAACATTGACGGACTGGATATCTGGGGCACCGGTATTATGTTGTTCGCGCCAAATGGCAAAGGCGACAATGTGGTAGGGCATGGCGGACAGTCGCCGTATTTAAACAGTACCGTGAGAATCGATCCGGCCTCGGGCGATGGTTTTATTGCCATTCAGTCGGGCAATAAAGAAGCGCTGGCGTCGAACCTGGCAACGCACTGGACCACGTGGAAAACCGGCAAACCCGATATCTACGTGCTGGGTAACACCTTTCCGGCTATGATCATGCGAGTGTTAACAGGAGCCGTTGTTATACTGGTTACTGCCATTGCATTAGGTATTTTCACCGGCTTACGCCGTAAACGGGCAAACCGTTAAGTAATTATTCTAATTGCCCGCATATAAGCGGGCACAGTCGGCTATTTTTTTCTGACTATAGCTCGTAGACTACCCGAAAACTCACGTCATTACTTACGCCATCGGGGCCTCCCCGGGTTTCTTTGGCGGGGTTGAGTTTATAGTAGGCAGATCCACCGGCAATGTGCACGGCTGGACAAACCCATAGGTTTTTGATGGCATCGTCCCAACAGGACATCGTCCATTCCCTTGCGTTGCCGTAAAGGTTGTAGAGCCCTAGACTGCTTGGCAGTTTCATTTTTACCGGTTCAGGGTAGATTGATCTATCGTTGCAAATTTCTGTCGAATCGTCGCTAAATTTGTTAGCAAAAGCCTGGTCACGAATATTAGCGTGAAGACAATTGTCTGTCATACCATTTTGTTTTTCCAAAGCAATCATTTCGTGGGGGGTAGCAAAGGTGAACCACTCACTTCGGGTTGGTAATCGCACGTTACGATTAAGCTTTTTAGACAACCATTGTGTGTACTTTATTGCATCAAACAACGAAACACACACAATGGGATGAGTATTGGTTTGGCGATATCCAGGTGATTCAGAATTGGCTTGTTTGGATCTTTTGGTTTCATAGTTAAATATATTACATCCACCTGAGCGCTGAGACTCACTTCGGTAGCGGGTTTCACTCTGAAACAACTGAAATTGTTCAACTGTGATTTCAGTATCACTCACTCCAAGTCTAAATTGCTGGTCTATAGAAGTTATTTCAATAAAGGTAGGAAACTGTTCGCCAAAGGAGTATTTTGTGGCAGAAAAGCGACTATTAGCCAGTATGTTGTCTGTTTCTTTCGTAACCACGACTTCAGAACGGCTATGCTGCTGAATGTTTTGCTTTATTCTGGGCTCTGGGGCAAGACTCTGAGGGGGAGCTAACTCATGGGATGATTCTTGTGCTAGCATCGGTGTAGCATTTATATCAGCACCAATATCTGTGCCATAACGAACTGCATATACCTCCAACTGCTTTTCATTTTGACCAATTTGTGTGGCAATTGTGTTGAGTTCAGTTTCCTTTTTTACGAGTAAACGACTTTTGACAGAGAGCAGTGTTTCAAGTTTGTCTTTTTGATTTTTTAAATCGTTAACGATGTCGATGTAATCACTATCTACTTCTACTAGTTCCCTCGCCAGATCATACTCACTATCAAGGTTTTTAAGTTCAATTCGCACCTTAATTACCTCAGCCTGTAGGGCAATTAAAGTACTTCTGGTATTGAACAACTGCTCATTGAGTTGATTATTCTGTGATCTGAGTTCGGCGACATCCTGCTGCGCGGATTTCGCCGCTGACGCGGTACTTAATGAATCAAGAAGCAAAAATATAGAAAAACAAATCAGTTTAGATAAGCGAGAAGAAAACATCTTGGCAGTCCTTTAACCAATATGGAGTGAAAACACATAACGCACTGAGGTTTATAAGATATAAGGTTGCCTGCTGCTGTGCAAATATCAATCACATTTCATGGGTTGGTATTACCACTTATCCAATAAGTTTTTCTTAGCCCTCGAAAATTGCATCCGCTACTTCAAATCCCAAACGCGCTGCCAGCCTGGCGGTGCGTTTGTCTATGTCGAAGCCGGGATTCATTTCGGCGATATCACACAATGTCCACTTGTAGTTGAGTGGCTGTTGCTGCTTTGCCAGATAATGAAGCATGTTAATAGCAAACCGCACGTCGATACCCAGCGCACTGGGTGCGCTTACGCCCGGTGCCGCGGAAGCCGGGAAGGCATCCAGACAAATCGTTACGTAGAGCTGGTCGATTTGTTGCAACATGGGGGTAAGCAGGGCGGTTGCGGCCTCCAGCGTACAGTGGGTGTCCAGTAAATAACGGGTTTGGGTGACGTTGGCAAAGTCAAATAGCGCCTGGGTGTTGGCTGCTTTTGAGACACCTAAACAGGCATAGTGAAAAGCGTGCCCATGCTGCTGGCAATGGTCGTATATTTGCCGAAATGGCGTACCTGAACTGGTGTGCGGCGCCGGGCGTCGCAGATCGAAGTGCGCGTCAAAGTTAATAATGCCAATGGTTTGTGGTTCATCAGACGCGTGCTGTAACGCATTCAATAATCCCTGATAGCTACCCCAGGCAATTTCATGTCCGCCGCCTAAGCCCAACACAACTTGTTGTTGGCTGAGCGCTTCAGTTACCGCGTTGGCATAGTGCAACTGTGCTGCGGCTAAATCCTGCTCGGCCTGAATATCGCCACCATCTTGTAACCGGGCATTCCAGTGCCAGGGCAGATTGGCAAGCGCTTCGCGGATGGCATTTGGCCCATTACAGGCTCCTGGCCGTCCTTTGTTGGCTTGTACACCCAAATCACAGGCAAGCCCCACTAGTGACAGCATTGGCAACGGAGTATCCCCAGATTGATTGACTACCTGATGCCAGCGCAGCCCTTTTGCGCCGTCTTCGGTATCGGTGCGACCCTGCCAGTTAAACATGTTGGCCTCCAAAAAACACCTGTGTTGGGCGATGCCCGTTTAAGGTATACACCAGTTCGGCAGGCGTGTTGATGTCCCACAAGGTTAAATCGGCCAGTTTGCCGGGTTTAATTTCGCCTCTGTCACTGAGACCCAATGCGAGTGCCGCATTTAGCGTAGCGCCTCTTAGCGATTCTTCGGGGGTTAAACCAAACAGCACACAGGCCATGTTCATGGCGGTGAGCAGCGACGCGATTGGCGAACTGCCAGGGTTTAAATCGGTAGCGACGGCCATAGGAACATTGTGCTGGCGAAGCGCCGATACAGGGGGCTTTTGTACTTCATTTAAATAATAAAACGCCCCCGGTAATAATACGGCTACGGTGCCACTTTCTGCCAGGTGCGGAATGTCAGACTCGGCCAGGTACTCAATATGATCAACCGATAAGGCGTTGTATTTTGCAGCCAGTACCGCCCCTTTGCTGTCGGTGAGTTGTTCAACATGGGCTTTTACCGGAATACCAAATTGTTGGGCAGCTTTGAACACGCGTTCGGTTTGTGCAGTAGTAAATCCAATGGACTCACAAAACACGTCTACGGCGTTTGCTAACTGTTGTGACGCAACATTGGGCAACACCGTTTGGCACACAAAGTCGATATAGTTTTCGGCGTTATCGGCAAACTCCGGGGGTAATGCATGTGCGCCTAAGTAGGTGGTTGAAATTCTGACTGGCAGCTGGCTTTCGAGGGATTTAGCCACCCGCAACATGCGCAATTCAGTGTCATTGTCGAGGCCATATCCGGATTTAACTTCAACCGTGGTAACGCCTTCCTCGGTAAGGCGTTTGGCGCGCTTTAACGCACTGTTAAGCAGCTCAGCTTCGCTGGCGGCGCGCGTTTTTGCTACGGTGCTTTTAATGCCACCGCCTTGCAGGGCAATGTCTTTGTAGCTTACGCCTTGTAAGCGCAGTTCAAATTCGTTGGCGCGATCGCCGCCAAATACCAGATGCGTGTGACAGTCGATAAAGCCGGGCAATAACCATTGCTGGTGGCCGTTAATGCGGGTGTTTGCTGATAATTCACTAAGGGCGTCAGCGTGATATAGCCCCGCAATTAAGCCTTGGTGTAACGCCACTACGGATTCAGATAATTCGCCGTAGGGCAGGCCATTGGGCTGCATAGACGCAATACGCACATTGTAAATAAGGGTATCGAACTGCACAGACATAAGCGTTCCGTAAAAGCATTCCGGCTGCATAAAAGATGAGATAAGCATACTTGTACATACTTGTATATACAAGTATGCTTGTAACAAATAGTTAACCTGAACGCGCGTATGCAACCAAGATACATTGCCATTAAATCCCTTATTCTGGATGCCATAGAAGCCGGGCACATGAAGCCAGGTGATCAGGTACCGTCTGAGAATCAACTGGCACAGGAGCACGGGGTGAGTCGCATGACTGCCAGACGTGCGTTGAGTGACATGGTGGACGAAGGCATTCTGATGCGCAGTCAGGGGCTGGGCACGTTTGTGTCTGACCATCGTCCCATGAGTTCAATGCTGGAAATTAAAAGCATTCGCGATGAAATTGAACAACGTGGGCACCGTTATTCCAACCGCATTGTATTGCTTGAAACTCGAAGCGCCGACCACAGTATAGCCGCGCACCTTGCGGTTAATGAAGGGGATGACGTATTTCACAGTGTGATTGTGCATAGCGAGAACGGCTTGCCAGTTCAATATGAAGACAGATGGGTAAACCCCGCCTGGGCACCAGACTATCTGCGCAGCGATTTTCACGCACAAACCGCTAACTATTATCTGAATCTGGTGGCGCCATTAACCATGGCCGACCACAGTGTGGAAGCCGTACTGGCGGCCGCTGATATTGCCCACGAATTACACATTCAACCCACAGAGCCTTGCCTGAAGGTGAGTCGCCGTACCTATTCTTCTATTCATTCTCCGCTGGTTACCGCGTCAGGACACACACCGGGTAAGTCAGCCGAGAAGCGAAGAAAACAGGGCGTGGTGAGCCATGCAGTGCTCTACCATCCTGGTAGTCGATACCGACTTGGCGGCCATCTGGATTTTCAAACTAAAACAACAATTACCCCGGAGAAATGATGACACGTTTCGACCCTACCCGTGAGATCCGCGCGCCACGCGGCACCACGTTAAACGCTAAAAGCTGGCAAACCGAAGCGCCGCTGCGCATGCTAATGAACAACCTGGACCCGGAAGTGGCCGAGCATCCGCAAAGCCTGGTGGTATATGGTGGTATTGGCCGAGCAGCCCGCGACTGGGAATCCTTCGACAAAATTTGTGAGGTGCTGAAGCGGCTGAATAACAATGAAACCCTGCTAATCCAATCGGGTAAACCAGTGGGGGTGTTTCCTACCCATGAAAACGCGCCGCGGGTGCTTATTGCCAACTCGAATCTGGTGCCACACTGGGCAAACTGGGAGCACTTTAACGCGCTGGATAAGCAAGGGCTGATGATGTACGGCCAAATGACCGCCGGATCCTGGATCTACATTGGTTCGCAGGGCATTGTGCAGGGTACCTACGAAACCTTCGTGAGCGTTGCGAAAACCCACTTTAATGGCGACAGCAAAGGCCGCTGGATATTAACCGGTGGGTTAGGAGGGATGGGCGGCGCGCAGCCGCTGGCCGCTACCATGGCGGGGTTTTCCATGCTGGCCGTGGAAGTGGATGAAAGCCGTATCGATTTTCGTTTAAAAACGGGTTATGTGGATAAAAAGGCAACCAGTTTAGATGAGGCACTGGCCATGCTTGAAGTGGCTAAACAGGCTGGTAAAGCAATTTCTGTTGGCTTGTTGGGCAACGCTGCGGAAGTGTTCCCGCAAATGCTGGCCCGAAACATAATTCCGGACGTGGTAACCGACCAAACCAGTGCGCATGATCCGCTTAACGGCTATGTGCCCAGTGGCTGGACACTGGAGCAGGCAAAAGCGCAGCGACTCACCGATGAAGCCGGTGTAGTGAAAGCCGCTAAGCAATCTATGGCAAAACAGGTTCAGGCTATGCTGGGGTTTCAAACCGCTGGCGCGGCAACCCTGGACTACGGCAATAACATTCGCCAAATGGCGCTGGAAGAAGGCGTTGCCAATGCATTTGATTTTCCGGGCTTTGTACCGGCTTATATTCGCCCGTTATTCTGCGAGGGCATAGGCCCGTTCCGCTGGGCGGCGCTATCGGGTGATCCGGAAGATATTTATAAAACCGATGCCAAAGTAAAAGAGCTTATCCCAGACAACCCGCATTTACACAATTGGCTGGACATGGCGCGTGAGCGAATTCAGTTCCAGGGCTTACCAGCACGCATTTGCTGGGTTGGGTTAGGCGAGCGTCAGAAGCTGGGCCTGGCATTCAACGAAATGGTTCGCAATGGCGAACTGAGCGCGCCGGTTGTGATAGGCCGTGATCACCTGGATTCTGGCTCAGTTGCGTCGCCAAACCGCGAGACCGAAGCTATGATGGACGGCTCTGATGCCGTGTCAGACTGGCCATTGCTTAACGCACTGCTCAATACAGCAGGTGGTGCAACCTGGGTGAGCTTACACCACGGTGGCGGTGTAGGCATGGGCTTTAGCCAGCACTCCGGCGTAGTGATTTTATGTGATGGCAGCAAAGAGGCCGACGCACGGATTGCCCGGGTACTTCACAACGACCCTGCCACCGGGGTAATGCGCCATGCCGATGCGGGTTACGACATAGCGAAAGATTGCGCTCGTAAACACAATTTGGATTTACCGATGCTGGATGTTGCCAGCCAACAGGGAGATAAATAATGAAGTCGTTAACCCTTATTCCCGGCACGCTGACACTGGAACAACTGCGCACGGTATTTCGCGAACACGTTGAACTTGCACTGGACGACAGCGCCAAAACCGGCATTCAGGCGGCTGAACAAACGGTACTGGATGTGATTAAAGAAAACCGCACAGTGTATGGCATTAACACCGGATTTGGTTTGCTTGCCAACACCCGCATTGACGTAAACGAACTGGAGCTGTTACAGCGCAGTATTGTGTTGTCGCACGCGGCAGGCACCGGTGATTTCATGAGCGAAGACACAGTGCGTTTACTAATGCTACTGAAAATTAACTCGTTGGCTCGCGGCTACTCAGGGATTCGTTTAGGTGTAGTGGAAGCCCTGATCAAGCTATACAACGCTGAAGTGTATCCCGCCATACCTGAAAAAGGCTCGGTGGGTGCCAGTGGCGACTTAGCGCCGCTGGCCCATATGAGCGTGGTGCTGCTGGGCGAAGGCGAAGCGTTTTATCGCGGTGAGCGCATTGATGCAAAGCGCGCACTCAGCATAGCCGGGCTTGAACCCATCGCGCTTGCGCCAAAAGAAGGGTTAGCGCTGCTAAACGGCACGCAGGCATCAACAGCCTTTGCACTGCAAGGCTTGTTCTACACAGAAAACGCGCTGTATAGCGCCATTGGCATTGGCGCGTTAACCGTAGATGCCGCGCTGGGTTCCCGTGTGCCGTTTGACGACCGCATTCACGCTGTGCGCGGCCACCAAACCCAAAGCGACGTAGCCGCGGCGTTCCGTGAACTGCTGGCTACCAGCGAAATTGGACACTCACATCAAGGCTGCACCAAAGTGCAGGATCCCTATTCACTGCGTTGTCAGCCTCAGGTAATGGGCGCTTGTTTACAGCAGTTGCGCTTTGCGCAGCAGATCCTGGTAACCGAAGCCAATGGCGTAAGCGACAATCCGCTGGTATTTGCTGACACCGGCGATATTCTCTCGGGCGGTAACTTCCACGCCGAAACCGTTGCCATGGCAGCTGATATGCTGGCGATTGCGTTGTCGGAAATCGGCGCGTTGTCGGAGCGCAGAATGTCGCTGATGATCGATACCCATTTAAGTGGCTTGCCGCCATTTCTGGTGGAAAACGGTGGCGTGAACTCTGGCTTTATGATTGCTCAGGTAACGTGTGCAGCTCTGGCGAGTGAAAACAAAACGCTCGCACACCCGGCGTCGATTGACTCGTTGCCAACCTCGGCAAACCAGGAAGATCACGTATCAATGGCTACTTTTGCGGCGCGCCGTTTACGTGACATCTTCGACAACGTGGCAGGCATTCTGGCTATTGAATGGTTGGCAGCGTGTCAGGGACTGGATTTCAGAAGGCCGTTGAAAACCAGCAACCGGTTGCAAGCGCTAATGCAGCTACTGCGCAACGAGGTGCCGTTTTACGACAAGGATCGCTATTTCGCCCCTGATATTGAAGCAGCGAAACAGTTGATTAAACGCCATCATTTGATGGACACTACACAATTACAACTGCTGGATAGTGAATAGCAGAATAAAGTGGGTGGGCGGTGTTATGTCGATGCCGCCCCGTTCTTGTAGTAGTTAATGGTGTTGGTTCAAAAGGAAGCGAAAATGCGTATTCAACGGTGTGCCAAATCAGTGGTTTCTTCGGTGTTCCCAATAGTGGCGCTGGCTTGCGCGCTCGGGTTATCAGGCTGTAGCGACAGTGAAGTAGGCGATGTGTCGCTGGGTGTGTTCACTACCAAAGACATTAAAATTGACGCCCTGCAGGACCCGGTAGTAACCGGCGTTACCTGCCACATTTCCAGTATTGAAGCGGATTTGGATTTGTCTGATCCCTCTGATAGCTCTATTGCCTGCCGTCAAACCGGGCCAATCAATGCCGCGATGATAGCCGCTATCGATAAATCAGACTCCGGCGAAGTGATTTTCAAAAAATCCAAGAGCGTGTTCTTCAAAAACATGAAGCTACGCCGTATATACGACGCAAAATCGCAAACCCTGATTTACCTTTCTTACAGCACTAAAGAAACCTCAGGTAGCTACAAGCACAGCATTTCCACCGTACCGCTATGGGATACCGACGCGTTTGTTACTGTGCCAGTACAGGATTAGTACTTACGCAAACGAGCGTTGAGGCATATGGCATATCGCGCGCAGACAACACTGCTGGCTGCGCGCGCATAAAGCGGTTATAAACTGTCGCCCAGTAAATTTGCCCCGATAAAGCCAACCTTCACATAAATCAGCGCGCCTTCATCGCGGGTAAACGGGGTATGTGTTGAATAGCGGGGACTGCGGATCCAACTGCCTTGTGGATACGTGCCATGCTCATCGTAAAAGCAGCCTTCCAGAACCAGAATTTCTTCGCCGCCCGGATGAGTATGCGGGCTAAACTGCGTGTTGGGGGCCCAGCGCACCAGTGCAGTACTCACGCCATTGTGCTCATGTAAAGGCAACACCGACAGCCCATTTACAAGGCCCGGTACAAAGTGTGCTTCGCGTGTATTTAATATTACTGGATGGCTGTCTGACCGGGCGAACTGCCAGAGCTTTACTAGCAAGGTACAGCCGTTTGCAGAATAAGGTGTATGTGCGCTGCCTGGCGGATTGCGTAAATAGGTGCCGGCCGGATAATCACCATGTTCGTCACTGAACGTGCCCGATAGCACCAGAATTTCCTCGCCGCCGTTGTGTACATGAGCCGAATAACCGGCCCCAGGCGCGTAACGCACAATGCTGGTTGCCCTCGCTACTTCGCCACCCACCCGATCCAGCATCATGCGCGTAACACCAGGTAATGGCGAAGGCACATAGGCATAATCTTCAGGTTTAATTACAACACGCTGAGAAAAATCGCCGTTTATTTTCATGTTTACCTCGAAAAGGAATACCAGAGATTGTACTTGAATTTGCCGAAATTGGTTTATTCGAGGATGTATTTGATGTTGACGTGTTTTGCCTGGTATCAAAAAAATGGATACAGCAATTAGGGGACATTCGTTATCCGCATTAAGCGATAGACTTTTGAATTTGAGGAGAGCCTCGAGTGCGTTTCAGTATGGTTGTGTTTTGTCATATTTTTTGACAAAACATGGTTGCCTTTTATCAATTCTGCCAGTGATATCAGGAATAAACTGCTAATGGGGAATTTAATTCACCGAGCTAACCAGAGTATCTACAAGATTGGCTGGTGCGGACCGGGTGCAGATCATTGGTGATTAAAAAGAAAGGGGGGCTGCAGATTAAATAGTAATTTAACGTAATGGTAGTCATGAGTTTTTGAAGCTTCCTATTCATTTAGTAGCATTCCAGCCAATATCGTGCTGATAATTAATGCACAGCTAATTTTAACCTGGTGCGAATTTGATAGAAATATTGATTGTCTATTTGTTGATCGGAACGGTTGTATCGGCTTTATTTTTTGCCGCGCATCTATTTTTTCGAGCCAGTTTAGAGAAGCCATTCCCACTAAAATTACTTATCGCGACGCTACCGCTGAATATCATCTTGTGGCCGATGTATTTATTTGTCCTTTTTCAAGAAAGGTCACTGAAATCAGTTCTTGAATATAAGTCTTACGATGTACTTTCGCTGCCATCAAATGCTGAACTCGAAAAACGAAGAGAGAGAATTCTTGAGTTATGGAACAACCCGCCTCCCTGTGGCAAATATATTTATACAACATCAAGAAACAGCCGGTTTTGCGACAATACGGAAGCAATGTTTGTTTTTGAAAGCGAGCAGGTGTTCGCGCACTTTGCTCACTACCTGAAAGATGAAGTGAGCATTTATGATCACGCTGCGGCAATTAAAAAGTGGGTTGCCCAGGCCGACTCCTCGCAGGATGTTTGCAGTTGTGTTCCTGAGGAATGGGATGATTTTCGGGATATCGAACGAGACCTGATTGCAAAGGGAATTGGCCAGTGTTTTTGCAAACAGTGCAATAAAATTTTTGAAAACAATAGCTTAGTTATAAAGCAAGAAGCGTTAAAGATTGGGTGGAATTTCGAACGTATTGAATGCCCGAACGGACATAGTGTGATCATTACAGAGACAATGCACATATTGTCATCGAAGTCTGACGATTGATAATTGGTATAGCAATTACCGTGCTAGAAGGTGGATTTCTTTGATGATTCAAGCTATCAAAATGGTGGCTCCACCTGGACTTGAACGAGGGGCCAAACGATTATGAGACCACAAGGGCGAGCTTGTAATCCCTTCAATATTGCGGCTGTTACTTTAGCTAAGACCACCAACTTACCGATATTGTTACCACCTATGATTTCTATGGTGTAACTCAAATTGATTCTTACCAGTTATGAACTAAACTCTCCTGTGGTAGTATTAAGTAGGATTTTATCCTTACGAGATGTCTTTCATTGGAGGTAAATTATGGCAATGGTAAAGAAAAGTATCACAGTAACTGATCAACAAGAACAATGGATGCAAGCTCAACTTGCTACTGGCAATTATGCTAGTGACAGCGAGTTATTGCGAGATTTGATCAGAAAAGAGCAAATGCGTACTAGTGAAGTAGAAGTTATTAGGCAAGAACTGCTCAAAGCAGAGCAAAGCGGTTTTAGCTCTCGTTCTCCAGAGGATATTGTTAATGCAGTGATTGCTAGAAAACAAAATAATGGCGAAGTATAGATTAAGTAGTGCTGCCGATCAGGATTTCGAGCAGCTATTTGAATATGGCATTGATAACTTTGGGTTAGCTCAGGCTAAATCATACGTTGATGGGGTGATTATTCAGTTTCAAAGCATTGCGGAAA
>NZ_JBLBUE010000190.1:0-6160 GCF_047290655.1 Alteromonas sp. AMM-1
CACTGGCAGAAGCAGGCGTTGATGCGGTGAAAGTAGGTATCGGCCCAGGTTCAATTTGTACAACCCGAATTGTTACTGGCTGTGGTGTACCGCAAATTACGGCGATTTCTGATGCGGTTGCCGCGTTGGAAGGCACCGGTATTCCGGTAATTGCTGACGGTGGTATTCGCTTCTCTGGTGATATCGCTAAAGCACTGGTTGCCGGTGCGAGTTGCGTAATGGTAGGCAGCATGCTGGCTGGTACCGAAGAAGCGCCGGGTGAAGTAGAACTTTATCAGGGACGTTACTACAAATCGTATCGCGGTATGGGTTCATTAGGTGCCATGAATCAGCGCAACGGTTCATCTGATCGCTACTTCCAGGAGAGCGACAACGCCGAGAAACTGGTACCAGAAGGCATTGAAGGCCGAGTGGCGTATAAAGGTCCTATTGCCAATATCATTCATCAGCAAATGGGCGGATTGCGTTCGGCCATGGGATTAACCGGCTGTGCCACTATCCCTGAATTGAACACTAAGCCGCAATTTGTGCGTGTAACCGCAGCGGGCATGGGCGAGTCACACGTTCACGACGTAAGCATTACTAAAGAAGCGCCTAACTACCGTTTAGGCTAAGTACATCCCGAAGCGATATTCACAGGCTGGTTTTTAAACCAGCCTGCTTATTTTTATTGGAAGGCGAGAACCATGACACAAAACATCCATAAGCATCGAATTCTTATTTTGGATTTTGGATCGCAATACACTCAACTAATTGCCCGCCGCGTGCGTGAAATCGGTGTGTACTGTGAACTCTGGGCATGGGATGTCAGCGAAGAGCAGATTAAAGAATTTAATCCAACGGGTATCATCCTGTCTGGTGGTCCGGAATCGGTAACTGAGGCGGGTTCACCACGCGCTCCTGAATATGTATACGAAGCTGGCGTGCCTGTACTGGGTATTTGTTACGGCATGCAAACCATGGCGCAACAGCTCGGTGGTCAGGTACAGGGCTCAGACAAGCGTGAATTTGGTTACGCGCAAGTGGAAGTGATCAAGTCCAGCGCATTACTGGCGCACATTGAAGATCACCTCAATGCGAACGGCAATGCCTTACTGGACGTATGGATGAGCCATGGCGATAAAGTTATCGCGATCCCGGAAGGATTCGAAACCGTTGCGCTTACGCCATCATGCCCACATGCCGCCATGGCAAACGAAGAAAAACAATTCTACGGCGTTCAGTTCCACCCGGAAGTCACTCACACCCATCAGGGCATGCGGATTTTGTCTCATTTCGTGCTGGATATTTGTAAGTGTGAAAAGCTTTGGACACCCGGTGCCATTATCGATGACGCGATCGAGCGCATCAAACAGCAAGTGGGTAACGACGAAGTCATTCTTGGTCTGTCGGGCGGGGTAGACTCCTCCGTAACCGCTATGTTGTTACACCGTGCAATCGGCGACCGCCTGACGTGTGTATTCGTAGACAACGGGTTACTTCGCTTAAACGAAGGCGAGCAGGTAATGGATATGTTTGGTGACCACTTTGGCCTGAACATCATCAAAGTGGATGCCGAAGAACGTTTCCTGGCTAAACTGGCTGGTGTAGAAGATCCAGAAGCCAAGCGCAAAGTGATTGGTAATGAGTTTGTTTACGTATTCGACGAAGAAGCCAGTAAGCGCGTTAATGCAAAATGGTTAGCGCAAGGCACGATTTATCCGGACGTAATCGAGTCTGCGGGTTCGAAAACCGGCAAAGCGCATGTGATCAAATCTCACCACAACGTGGGGGGATTACCTGAAGACATGGAACTTGGCCTGGTAGAGCCATTGCGCGAGTTGTTCAAAGACGAAGTGCGCAAAATTGGCCTGGAACTGGGTTTGCCTTACGACATGCTGTATCGCCACCCGTTCCCAGGACCAGGTTTAGGTGTACGCGTACTGGGCGAAATCAAGAAAGAGTACTGTGATTTACTGCGTCGCGCCGATGCGATCTTTATTGAAGAGCTTTACAAAGCCGATTTGTACAACAAAGTCAGTCAGGCATTTACCGTATTCCTGCCGGTTAAATCGGTAGGCGTAATGGGCGATGCCAGAAAGTACGACTGGGTTGTGTCGCTACGGGCGGTAGAAACCATCGACTTCATGACAGCACACTGGGCGCATTTACCATACGATTTCCTGGGTAATGTGTCGAACCGCATTATTAACGAAATCGACGGTATTTCCCGCGTAGTGTATGACATTTCTGGAAAGCCACCGGCAACAATTGAGTGGGAATAAATCATCAGGTAGTAAGCTACTGATTAATCGTTGATTCAATATATAGAAAGCCTTGCGATGCAAGGCTTTCTGCTGTTCCGGCATTCATAATAGTAAAGCGTGTATATTATGAATGCCTTTATCAGCACGTTAGTTGACTAACCCAGTAACGACAGTGCAGTCTGCGGCCTCTGATTAGCCTGCGCAAGCACAGTAGTGGCAGCCTGTTGCATAATTTGATTGCGGGTCAGTTCTGCTGTCGTCGAAGCAAAATCCGTATCGCGTATCCGGCTGCGTGAACTGCTTAGATTTTCTGAAATAGTCGACAGGTTGCGAATGGTTGACTGAAAACGGTTTTGCGTTGCACCGAGTTCTGCACGCACTGAGCCTATTCTGGAAATTGCACCATCGATGGTCGTCAGGCTGGTACCGCTTCCCGAACCTGAATCGGTATAGGTACCTGATGTGCCTGAGTTAGGATAAGCCGGGTTATCAGAGCTCGCTGCCATGCGAAAATTAGGCTGATTACCATTAACTGCAACTTGTGAAAATGAGGGTTCAATGGTTAGTACTGACGAGCCTAACGCACCATTAACTGCATTTAGCACCGCAGCATTATTCGCAGCATAATCTGCCATATTATTTGAGAGTGAAACCGTCACTTCCTTGTAGGAAGCGCCACCATCGTTGGATACGGCGAAGCTATAAGTTCCTGACGTTGCAGGCCCTGAAAATTGAAAGTTAAACAGCACCTGATTGGCTGATAACGCAGATGCGCCTGTGACATCATCAGGGTTGATCCCTGAGCCGGTGAGACTCAATCCATTAATTCCTAACCCCGACAGGCCAAATCCAGCCCCGGAAAACTGGGTTAATCCAACGCTAATCTGTTGCCCGGCATTCGCCCCAACCTGAAAAGCCGTACTAAACGCACCTTGCAGAATATCCTGACCGGCAAACTGGGTCGCGTTTGCGATTCGGTCAATTTCACTTAGAAGAGCATCCGCTTCTTTTTGCAGCGCATTTTTATCCGAATCGGAGTTAATCCCATTCTGTGCTTGCACAGATAGCTGGCGCAGGCGCTGTAAGTTGGCAGTGGTTTCTGCCAATGCGCCCTCGGCGGTTTGCACTAATGAGATGGCATCATTCGCATTGCGAACGCTTTGGTTCAGTCCCTGAATCTGGGAGGTCATCCTGTCTGATATTTGTAAGCCAGCTGCATCATCGGCAGCACTATTTATTCTAAAGCCGGACGACAATTGTTCAAACGCTTTACTCAGTGTATTACCTGACTCAAACAACTGCCTTTGGGCGTTTAACGACGCCACGTTGGTGTTTACATACAGCCCCATGATGGTCCTTCTACACAACTAATGAATTTGATAAAAGGCAAAGCGAAGCAGGTAAATTGGTCATTTATCTACTTACTTTAATCAATTTATTCATTATTACACCGGCCTCTCAAAACTGGTGGTCAACATACTATCGGCAGGTAAGTGTAAATATTTAGTAAATCATTGAAATTCTGTTTTTTGTTTGTTTTTTGCTCTATTTAAGCTGTTGTTTAAAAGTAGACTGCAGCAAATACCCGATATCAATTTCTTTTACTATACGCAGATGGGGCGAGGGCGGGGTTCTGCAGAACTTAATCGATTGATTACATTTGTTAAAGCTCCTTGGCTTATTCATTTTTAGTCTTTGTATTTACAGTGTTTTTACAAATTTGATCGTTGCAGAATATGTGACATAGGGTACTCTGGATAGGGAATGGACTTATACTAATGGATTAGAAATGAAGTACCGTGCAGATATCGACGGACTGCGAGCGTTGGCCGTTGGCGGTGTTGTGTTGTTTCATGCGTTTCCCCATAAAATGGCTGGTGGGTTTACCGGGGTAGATGTTTTCTTCGTCATCAGTGGTTTTTTGATTTCCAGCATTTTATTTGCCGACTGTGCGAAGCATTCGTTTTCTTTCGCTGACTTTTATGCACGTCGGGTCCGGCGGATTTTTCCGGCCTTACTGGTGGTACTAATCAGTTGCCTGGTATTCGGCTGGTTTGCGTTATCTGCCAACCAATTTCAGCTACTTGGCAAACATGCGTTAAGTGGTCTGGGCTTTATTGTTAATTTTGTACTGGTTGGCGAGGCGGGTTATTTCGATACCGCTGCAGAAACAAAACCTCTTCTTCATTTGTGGAGTCTGGCAGTAGAAGAACAATTCTATTTGTTATGGCCTTGTCTGATATTGCTCACCTGGCGCCGGGCTTTGCCAGTGGTGATAGTGCTTTGCATCATATTGTCGTTTGCAGCAAACCTGGTGTTGGTAAATAGCCAATCGGCAGGGGCTTATTTTTTGCCTTTTGGTCGGTTTTGGGAAATGCTGGCAGGCAGCCTGTTGGCGTGGGTGCTATTCAAATACAACAGGGTTACGTTGATAAAGCCAATGGTTGCCAATTCGCTCTCTGTGATAGGACTATTGTGCCTGGCCGGTGGTTATCTGGTCATCGATAAAACTGCGGCGTTTCCCGGTTACTGGGCAATGTTACCGGTAGTGGGGAGTATTTGTGTTATCGCTGCCGGCGAGGGGGGATTATTCAACCGCTGGTTACTGAGCAATCCGTTAGCGGTTTGGGCAGGATTGATCAGTTATCCTTTGTACCTTTGGCACTGGCCAGTACTGTCTTTCCTGCGCATATTAAAAGGGAGCGAGCCTGGTACGTTTGAGTTGGTATGTGCCATTGCGTTATCTGTTTTGCTAGCCTGGTTAACCTACAATCTGATAGAGAAAGGCGTTCGTCGTCAGATTTATTCAGTCAGGTCTGTCGTGAGCAGATTTGTGCCGGCATCTGCCGTGGTTGCAACTGGCGCTGCGTTAGTTGCATTTTCATTTGTCTCTAATTATCCCCGCATAACACCAGAAAAATTCAGCCAAAGTTTAACTGCCGCAACATGTAGCCAGATTTTTTCCGAATGGAACGAACTCAACGACAACACCTGCCGTTTCCAGCAAACTCACAATACGATTGCTGTTATTGGTGATTCTCATGCGGGTCATTTGTTTGATGGCTTGGCTGAAGTGGCATCTGATAAGGGGCATAGTGTTGCCTTGTTTCCAGCGTCCTGTCAGTCGCCATTAAGGGGTGTTTCATCCGGTTACATTGTTCAGAATACTGCCGAAGTCGCAACTATGCGGGAGAACGGGCATAAACTTATCAGCCAGGCACTGGACTATGTATTGGAAAGCGACCATATACAAAGTGTTGTGCTGGCGCATTCTCCGCGCTGTGATACCTCTATTAAAGATGTTATTTTGCCGCATTCTCAATCTTACCAGGAGATACTGGCCAATGGGTTTCAACGCACGTTGACGGAGCTGCAGGAAAAAGACAAGCAAGTGCTTATCGTGCTGGATAATCCCTTTTTAAAGTCCTTGCCAAATCGATGCCTGAAAAGTCGCCTACCACTTTATTCCAAGCGGGAATCGTGTATTGAAAGTGAAGAAGAGCACCGAAGTAATGAGTTGGTGAATACATATAACAAGGTAGTTGCTTCTGTCGCCGCGCAGTTCCCAAATGTAACCGTGATTGATTTAGCCTCAATACTCTGTGAAAACGGCCAGTGCACTGCAGTGGTTAATGACAAGTTACTTTATAAAGACCAGAGCCATTTATCGGTATTTGGCTCGCGTTATGTTGCTCCGTATATCTTTGAAGCGCTGGATATCTAGTTGCCTCTGTTATCCGAACAGCGAGTTTTACAATAAACACGTTAAATACTTGGGCTGCATTCTGTATGTAAGTTTTCACTTTCTTTTAACGTTATGAAAAATAAAGGGTTTAGTTGTTTCTTTAGATTGTCTTTGTATTTTAAGTCTGTCAGAAATTTTTACACCACCGAGAGTAGTGCGATTTTTAAGC
>NZ_JBLBUE010000191.1:0-6054 GCF_047290655.1 Alteromonas sp. AMM-1
CACGGCCAATATCAATTTGTCTGGCATCGATGCCATTATACACCTGGCCTCTGTAGCCAATGACCCCTGTGGTGACTTAGACCCCAAATTAACCTGGGAAGTCAGTGCCCTGGCCACCATGCAACTGGCTGACAGAGCAGCCCGGGAAGGTATCAAACACTTTATCTATGCGTCATCGGGCAGTGTGTATGGCGTAAAAGACGAAGATCAGGTTACCGAAGATTTAACGCTGGAGCCTATTTCGGAATACAACAAAACTAAGATGGTGTCGGAGCGCGTGTTGCTTAGCTATGCTGACGCCATGACCGTACAAATTGTGCGCCCAGCAACGGTGTGTGGGTTGTCTCCGCGCATGCGATTAGATGTAGCGGTGAACATGCTTACCATGCAGGCTCTGATGAATGGCGAGATCACCGTATTTGGTGGTGACCAGGCCAGGCCCAATATTCACATTGATGATATTACCGACCTTTATATTTTCCTGCTTGAGCATCCGGAAGTCACGGGTGTGTACAACGCCGGTTTTGAAAATATCACCATAATGGATATCGCTGATCGTATCGGCAAGAGTATCGATACTCAGATTACCGTAACACCCTCTAATGATCCGCGCTCTTATCGAGTGAATTCAGACAAACTACTGGCAACCGGTTTTGCTCCCAAGAAGACAGTACAGGATGCCATTGACGAAATTACCGCAGCATACCATTCAGGCGCATTAACCAACGAAGACCGTTGGTACAATCTGAAATGGATGCAGCAGGAAGTGCTGTAATGAAAGCGTTAATTGAACGGTATCAGTTGCGCCTTTCTGAGCAGGTGGCTGCACTGAATGTTGACGCTATCAGCCAGCTTGGCGACGCCCTGTTAGCCTGTATTGCCAGTAACAAGCAGGTTTTTATTTGTGGTAACGGCGGCAGTGCCGGTAATGCCGTGCATCTGGCCAATGATTTTCTTTACGGTATTTGCCCAAGTGGTGAGCGAGCACTGAAAGTGGAAGCGTTATCCGCCAACACGTCGGTGCTTACCTGTCTGGGTAATGATTTAGGCTACGACAAGATTTATTCTCATCAGCTGGTGGTAAAAGCCTCGGCGGGGGATGTGCTTATTGTACTGTCCGGTAGCGGCAATTCACCAAACATTGTTAAAGCACTTGAAGTGGCCAAAGAGATTGGTATGACGTCATTTGCCTTGCTTGGCTACAGCGGCGGCAAGGCGTTAACACTGGCTGATTGCGCTATTCACAATGCAGTGGACGATATGCAGGTCGCCGAAGATCTGCAACTGATTGTCGGGCATATGCTGATGCAATACTTGCATGAGGAACTGGCGAAATGACTGACACCATCGCCGTTTTAGGCAGTAATTCCTTTTCTGGTGCAAGTTATGCCAAATATTTGTTAGCGCAGGGAAAAAGGGTCATTGCAATCAGTCGTTCAGAAGAACCTGTTGATGCACTTTTGCCCTATAAGTGGGTTGATCACAGTAATCTGACATTCCATCAACTGGATTTAAATAAAGACCTCGATGCTATCGAAGCGCTACTCGATAAATACAAAGTGCCTACGGTGGTGAATTTTGCTGCACAGAGCATGGTTGGTCAGTCCTGGGACTGGCCAGAACACTGGTTTATGACCAACGCAGTCTCAACCATCAAGTTTCACAATCGTTTGCGCCACAAAGATTACCTGGACCGTTACGTACATATTTCCACGCCAGAAGTCTATGGTTCTATGTCGGGATTTGTTGCCGAGCACGATCATTATCGTCCCAGTACCCCTTATGCGGTATCCCGCGCTGCAGCTGATTTGAGTTTGCAAACCTTTTTTGACGTCCACCAGTTTCCGGTGGTATCGACCCGTGCGGCCAATGTGTACGGGCCAGGCCAGCAGCTCTATCGAATCATTCCCAAAACCATCATGAGTATTTTATTGGGGCAAACACTGCCGTTGCACGGCGGTGGTCATTCAGAGCGCTCATTTATTCATATCGACGACGTATCGTCTGCTACACAGCGCATTTGCGAGCAGGGTACGCTGGGTGAGAGTTATCACATCTCTACGGAGCGGACAGTCACTATTCGTGCTCTGGTTGAAATGATATGTGACCTGATGCACGTTGATATCCACAACGTGTGCGAAATCACAGAAGACCGTCCGGGCAAAGATACCGCGTATTTACTGGACGCGACTAAATTAAGAACACAGTTGGGCTGGTGTGACCAAATTAGTTTAGAGAGTGGTATTGAGCAAACGTTGAACTGGGTAAACACTCACTTTGACGTATTAAAGCATCAACCGCTTTCCTACGAACACAAAGAATAGGAAATCAGTTACATGGAAATCGACCTGCTAAAAAATTATCCTAAAACCAAGCGCAATACGCAGGCCCGAAGCGAAGAAAAAACACCAGAAGTTCGCGCCATTGCCCGCCAGTTTGGTGCCGAATTTTTCGATGGCGATCGCCAGTATGGCTATGGCGGATTTAGCTACAATGCCCGGTTTTGGCAACCGGTTATCCCTGATCTTCAGGCTCAATACGGCTTAAGTGCTGAAAGTGCTGTACTGGACGTAGGCTGTGCCAAAGGGTTTTTTCTTTACGATCTGGAACAAATTATTCCAGGCATCACTGGCAAGGGTATTGATATATCCGACTACGCCATTGCCAATGCAAAACCCGAAGTGGCGGCAAACATGCAGGTGGGTTGTGCGACTGACTTACCTTTCGACGATGCCAGCTTTGATTTGGTGATGAGTGTTAATACCGTGCACAACCTCGAAAGAGAAGAGTGCGGGAAGGCCCTGCAGGAAATTATGCGCGTATCGCGTGGAAACGCCTTCATTACCGTTGATGCTTATCGCAATGCTGAAGAAGAAGCGCGTATGTACGAATGGAACCTCACCGCTAAAACGATTATGCACGTTGATGAGTGGAAAGCCTTTTTTAACGAAGTCGGCTACACCGGCGATTACTTCTGGTTTATCCCATGAGTGCATTACTCAAGCACTATCAGCAGGTATTGCGTATTCGGCGAATCGAAGAGGCGATTGCGGCCAGATATGGTGAACAACAAATGCGTTGTCCTACCCATTTGTCTATAGGACAAGAAGCCGTTGCAGTGGGGATATCCGCTAACCTGACGACTACAGACAAAGTGTACAGTTCTCATCGCGCTCATGCGCATTACCTCGCTAAAGGTGGGTCACTCGAGCGACTCATTGCTGAATTGTATGGCAAGGAAACAGGGTGCACGGGGGGCCGTGGTGGCTCTATGCACCTAAGTGACTTAGCAGCTGGCTTTGTAGCAAGTACCGCAATCGTGGGGAACAGTATTCCTCTGGCAGTGGGAAACGCGTTGCATCAGCAGGTCCAGCGCCTTAATGAAGTGTCGGTAAGTTACTTTGGAGAAGGGGCTACTGAAGAAGGCGCGTTTTACGAATCTGCAAATTTCGCAGCATTGCGGAAACTGCCAGTGCTGTTTGTATGTGAAAATAATCGCTACTCCGTGTATAGCCCTATGTCTGTCAGACAACCCCCAAACCGTTCTATTGTTGAATTAGCAAAGGCAATCGGGTTGAACGCCGTTGATGTCGACGGCAATGATGTCGAGCAAGTGGCGTCGGTGAGTGGACCGTTAATTGACAGCATTCGCGCCGGAAACGGCCCTGCACTAATCGAATGTCATACCTACAGGCACCGCGAACATTGTGGCCCCAACTTCGATGATGATTTAGGTTACCGTCCCGAGGAAGAGGTAGAACAATGGTTAGCGCGGGATCCGGTTAAAGCGTTAGCCGATGCATTGTCTGCGCAAGGGCTTTCACAAGCAGACTTTGCCGACGTGGAAAGCCAAATACAGCGCGAGATTGATAGTGCTTTCGATAGCGCGTTGGCGGCGCCGTTTCCCGATCCAGCTAATAACGGGAAGTATGTTTATGCAGAATAAGGCAATGACGACCTTTGCTGAGCAGGTCAATCTCGCTCAGCATGAAGCCATGAAGGCCGACCCGGGAATGTTGGCTTTTGGATTAGGCCTCACCGATCCAAAAGGGATTTTCGGCACAACTTCCGGTTTGGGTGAAGCCTTTGGTGAACAGCGGGCATTTGATATGCCTACTGCCGAAAATGGTATGACGGGTGTCGCAGTTGGCGCTGCGTTAGCTGGCAGCAGAGTGTTGATGACCCACCAGCGCCTGGATTTCTTTTTACTGGCCATGGATCAGTTGGTAAACAACGCGGCAAAATGGCATTACATGTTCAACGGACAAATGAAAGTCCCTTTGACTATCAGGCTGATTATTGGCCGCGGCTGGGGGCAGGGGCCCACCCATGCGCAGAATTTACAGTCGTGGTTTGCGCATATTCCTGGCTTGAAAGTGATCGTTCCCAGTACAACGGATGCAGTAGCTAATCAGCTGTATTCTGCAATTATGGATGACAGTCCGGTGATCTTTATCGAGCATCGCTGGTTACATCAGCAGCAGTGCGAGCAGGGAAGGATTGGTGATATTACAGCAAAGCCACAGTCAGTAAGGATTCACAGAACGGGAACTGATTTTACCATAGTGGCGAATAGCTACATGGTACTTGAGGCGTTGGTAGCAGCGAAACAGCTGTCAGCGCTCGGAGTTGAGACCGACGTGGTTGAAACTTCTGAGCTAGAACCTGCAACCTGGCAGCCGGTTTACGATCCAGTATCAAAAACCGGACGTGTCATTATTTGTGACAGTGCACATACGTCGTTTTCTGTTGCTTCCGAAATAATGTGCAGTGTAACAGAGAAATGCTTTGGCTCACTAAAACAGGTACCAATCAGAATGGGCTTACCGGACTACCCGGAACCCACCAGTATTGCGCTGACTAAACATTTTTACCCGACAGCCGATAGCATTACAAAGATGGTAATGTCGTCATTACAGCGTGAAATACCAAAGAGTGTTTATCAGAATATTGGAAATGACCGGACCAGACCACATGACGTGCCTGGTGAGTGGTTTAAAGGGCCTTTTTAGTTAAGCACAGATAACGATATGTTTTACTATACAAGCACAGGTAGTGTTTGAGTTGGGCCTTACAAAACAGCGATAGAAATATGAATATAGCAATTATAGGTTCAGGAAACATTGGCACCGATTTGCTTCTCAAAGTACTCAGGACTGATGGGATGCATTGCAAACTATTTGCCGGCAGAAGAAAAGACAGCCCGGGTTTGGCTATTGCTTCAAAGCACGGAATCACTGTATCCACGGATGGCATCAACGGTGTGCTAAAAATACTTAATACACTGGATGTAGTATTCGATTGTACAGGTGCTGACGCACATCGCTCTCATTGGGAATCCCTTAAGAAATCCCATGTCAAAGTGGTTGACCTGACACCGTCGAACATCGGCATTCCAATTATTCCCTCTGTTAACCTGCAAGACGTGCATTGTGCTCAAAATTTAAGTTTAGTGACGTGCGGTGGACAGGGAGCTATTCCTATTGCTTACGCTCTGAAACAGGCTATTCCTGATCTGGATTATTTTGAAGTGGTAAATACCATTGCTTCAAAAAGCGCAGGGCCTGCTACTCGAGACAATCTTGATGACTATATCACCACCACTGAGTCTGTACTGAAGCGGTTAACCGGGGTGAAAGACGCGAAAGCCATATTGATTTTGAATCCGGCGGAGCCGTGTATCAACATGAAATCAACGGTATTTGCCTCCTCGCGTAACGCGTTCAGTGAACACGATAAAGAAAAAATCACCCGTTCTGTCAATGAGCTGGCTGCGTCTGTAAGCCAGTATGTGCCTGGTTATCGAATCACGATGCAGCCGGTTTATGACGGGAAGAACTTGATGGTGAGTATTGAGGTGCTAGGGATTGGTGACTACTTGCCTCGATACGCCGGAAATCTGGATATTATTACGGCTGCAGCCATTGCTGTTGCTCAATCTACGAATCAAGTCGTTAAGCGAGCTGCCAATGCCTAGTCAACAGATTACCATTCTTGACCCATCGTTAAGAGACGGCAGTCACGCTATCGGACACTCACTGACACCAGAAAGTG
>NZ_JBLBUE010000192.1:0-6031 GCF_047290655.1 Alteromonas sp. AMM-1
AACCGGGCTAACGAAATCACGCTGCACCATGTCGTTTAACAAAATGGGTGTACCGAAAGCGTTGTCTACCGGTACATCAAAGAAGCCCTGGATCTGCTCAGCGTGCAGGTCGATAGTAAGCACGCGGTCAACGCCTACATTTGACAGGAAATCCGCAACCACTTTGGCGGTAATCGGTACACGCGCAGAGCGAACTCGACGGTCCTGACGGGCATAGCCAAAGTACGGGATAACCGCAGTAATACGACCCGCTGATGCGCGGCGCAGAGCGTCGATCATCACGATCAGTTCCATCAGGTTATCATTGGTGGGCGCGCAGGTAGACTGGATAATAAAAACGTCCGAACCACGGACGTTTTCATGAATTTCTACTGCGATCTCGCCGTCACTAAAACGGCCGACGGTGGCATTGCCAAGCTTAGTATAAAGGCGATCGGCAACTTTCTGGGCTAATTCAGGAATCGCGTTACCTGCAAAGAGCTTCATGTCTGGCACAAGTGTTTCCTCGGTGCTTTAATAGTAGGAGGTGGCTGGGGTAGCTGGACTCGAACCAACGGATGGCGGGATCAAAACCCGCTGCCTTACCAACTTGGCTATACCCCATCAAATTGTTGTCGTCAGGCTTGTGACACTTGTTCTAATTTTAGTAAAAGCGGCGAAATATTCACACCTTTTGCGACGAATCCCGACCATGTTGACGGCAATTTTTTTTGCACATCCAAGGCCTGACCTACTGTCTCAAATCTGGCAAATACACACGCGCCCGTGCCCGTCATCCGCGACGGTGCGTAGTGTACCAACCACTGTAATAATTTTGCAACTTCCGGATGCGCATTGCATACAATTAGCTGGCAATCATTACGGGTTGACTCAAAATCGTAATCGCACCACTGCATCGACGGCGTGTTTCTTGGCAAATCAGGATGGCCAAAAACGTCTGCTGTGCCTACGTGAACGCCGGGAAACACCACTAAGTACGCGTCCTCTGGCAACGTCGTAGGATAAATATCCTCACCTACGCCGCCTGCAAACGCGGTTTTTCCGTGTACAAAAATCGGTACGTCGGCACCCAGTTTCAGACCTATTTCTGCCAGTTCCGTGGTGCTAAGACCACATTGCCAGTAGTGATTTAACGCCACCAGTGTGGTTGCCGCGTTCGATGAGCCGCCACCAATGCCGCCGCCCATAGGCAATTGTTTATCCAGCAAAATATCAACACCACAACCATGAGGGCTGTGGTCCTGAAGTAACCGCGCAGCGCGGTAAATTAAGTTATCCTCGGTATTCACTCCGGGAATGTCAGGTGTAATGCTGATTCTGCCGGTAGTGTTAATGTTGAATGCCAGCCTATCGCCCGTGTCTAGCATTTGAAACAGGCTTTGTAACTGATGATAGCCATTCGGATAACGCCCCAGAATATGCAAAAATAAATTGAGTTTGGCGGGACTTGGCCACCAGTCAGGGGTTAATTGAGTTTCCATTTATCGATACGGATTTTAATCAGGTGTTCGGGTTGTTGTGGATTGGTTAACGTAAGGGCATGGGGTAACCACACATCGTCAACCTGTTGATATTTGCTGTAATTAACTATCCATCCTGCACATTGCTGGCAGGCTGGTTTTAACATTGAAACCAGTCCGTGTTCGTCCAGTTGATAAGAATCAGTGGCTTTGGGTACTCCCTTTATCCAGCTCAACAGCTGATTAACCGGAATGTCCCAACCCGTCATCTGATAAAGCAGTAAGCTGGCGCTGGGGTCGCGATACGTTTCGCCATCAGCCTCCAGTACCGCTCCGTCGCGGGAGTTCTGCATGTCTACCAGCGTGATCCCCAGAAAATTACTTAAACGGAATTCGAAGTCTTGCTGTTGTGTTTGCCAGCGAAGGTTGGCACTTAACGACTGTTCCGGATGCTTAATTGCCAGCTTACCACTGATAGCCCAGACATTAATGTTGTTGAGTCTGGCTAACTGTTCCGGTAAATCTACCGTGCCTTCCGGTTGCGGCAGGCGCGTTGCACACCCACTTACAAAAATGATGAAAAACCAGACAAAAAGGCGTCGAAACACGGTCAAACCTAAAAATTCTATTAAAACGATAGTGGAACATAGAACTACCAGCACTTTCAATCATTTTGGGTTTTTCGTACAATGCCGCTCCATTATAGCTGTTGTCGAACCTCATGACCCTGATTGCCCTCGGAATAAACCACAAAACTGCACCGGTAGAACTGCGTGAAAAAGTCGCGTTCACACCGGATTCGCTGGTTGAGGCGTTGTCATCGTTAAAATCCTTCGATGGCGTTGAAGAGTCGGTGATTGTATCTACCTGCAACCGGACTGAACTGTATGTTGCTGCCGATAAAGTGGATACAGCCAGGTTAATAGATTGGCTCGCTGCATTTCACAACGTCGATCGCCAGCAGCTGAGTGCCAACGCCTACATCTACGAGCAAAACGCTGCCATTGAACACATTATGCGGGTAGCGTGCGGGCTGGATTCTCTGGTATTGGGTGAGCCTCAAATTCTGGGGCAGATAAAACAAGCTTACAACCACGCCCGTCATTCAGGGTTAGTCAGTACGCAGTTTGATAAGCTGTTCCAGCATACCTTTACTGTAGCCAAGCGCGTACGCAGTGAAACAGAAATTGGGGCTAATGCTGTGTCTGTGGCCTACGCTGCGGTGCAGTTGGCCAAACATATATTCGCCCGGCTACCTGAACGCTCGGTCTTATTAGTGGGCGCAGGTGAAACCATTGAGCTGGTCGCGCAGCATTTGAAAGAGCAGGGCGTTAAACGACTGGCTGTTGCCAACCGCACGCTGGCGCGTGCTGAAAATCTGGCAGGGGCGTTGGGCGCTGAAGTGATGACACTGAGTCAACTGCCCGAAAAATTGCATCAGTTTGACATTGTGATCAGTTCAACAGCCAGCCAATTGCCACTGATAGGCAAAGGTATGGTTGAAGATGCGCTCAAGCAGCGCCGCAATTTACCCATGTTTATGGTGGATTTGGCGGTGCCACGTGACATTGAAGCGCAGGTAAATGAATTAGGTGACGCCTATTTATATACCGTGGATGATTTGCAACATATCGTGCAGCAAAATATGGCGTCGCGTGAACAGGCCGCTGCACAGGCGCAGGTAATTATTGAGCAGCAGGTTGGCAGCTTTTTACAATGGCAGCAGTCCCGTCAGAGTGTTGATCTGGTTAAACAGTACCGCGATCGAGGCAATCAGCAGAGACAGGAATTACTCGACAAAGCGTTAAAACAACTACAGGAAGGCCAGACAGCACAAGACGTAGTGGAAGAACTGGCCTATAAATTAACCAATGCATTACTTCACGCACCGACCCGAGCGTTGCGTGATGCCTCAACTCAGGTTGATCAACGCACCACCCGCTGGCTGGCAAAGGCGTTTGAACTGGACAATCCTGACAACAGGTAATCGTTACACATATATCAGGAATAATATGAAAGAATCCGTAGTCCTAAAATTGGAAAACCTCGTTGAACGCTTTGCCGAGGTGCAGGCGTTATTGGGTGATCCTGGCACGATTAGCAACCAGGAGAAATTCCGGGCGCTGTCTAAAGAGTTCAGCCAGTTAGAAGACGTGGTGGCGGGATTTAATGCGTATCGTCAGGCAGAAGATAATCTGGCTTCTGCTCAGGAAATGCTGCAGGAAGACGATGCTGAAATGCGTGAAATGGCCCAGGAAGAGATTAAGGCGGCTAAAGTTGAAATAGAGCGCCTGGAATCTGAACTGCAAATCCTGTTATTACCTCGTGACCCAAATGACGATCACAGCTGCTTCCTGGAAATTCGCGCTGGTGCAGGCGGAGACGAAGCGGCGATTTTTGCTGGCGATTTATTCCGTATGTACAGCCGCTACGCAGAAACTAAGGGTTGGCGGGTAGAATTGATCAGTGCAAACGAAGGCGAACACGGTGGCTTCAAAGAAGTCATTGCCAATGTGTCGGGCGATGGTGTGTATGGCATTCTAAAATTTGAATCAGGTGGTCACCGGGTTCAGCGTGTGCCTGAAACTGAGTCGCAAGGGCGTATTCATACGTCAGCCTGTACCATTGCCGTACTGCCTGAAATTCCCGAATCTGAGGCCATTGAAATTAACCCGGCCGATTTACGTGTAGACACCTTTCGCGCCTCGGGTGCGGGTGGTCAGCACGTTAACAAAACCGACTCGGCCATTCGCGTAACCCACTTACCAACCGGCGTGGTAGTGGAATGTCAGGATGAACGTTCACAACACAAAAACCGCGCTAAAGCGATGTCGGTATTGCAAGCTCGCCTGAATCAGATGGAGCAGGATAAGCGCGCAGCAGAAGAAGCGTCAACACGTCGAAATCTGGTAGGCAGTGGCGACCGTTCCGAACGAATTCGCACGTATAACTTCCCGCAGGGACGGGTTACTGATCACCGTATCAACCTTACCTTATACCGCCTTGACGAAGTAATGGAAGGCAGTTTAGGTGCGTTAATTGAGCCTATTCGTCAGGAACATCAGGCCGATCTATTGGCGTCTCTGGCAGATAACTAAGTGTCCGCCGAAACGGGTATTTCCATTTCTGACGCAATCCGTTGGGCGGTGCACTCTCTACAAGATGGGGAGTCGCCTGCGGTGGATGCCCGTGTGTTGGTATGCCATGTGCTGGATTGCCAGCAGAGCTACTTATATACCTGGCCGGAGAAGTTACTTTCTCTGGCTCAACATGCAGCGCTGGTTCGCTTAGTGGAACAACGCCAACAGGGAATTCCGGTAGCCTACCTCACTGGTAAACGTCAGTTCTGGGATTTGCTATTACAGTGTAATGCCACAACGTTAATACCCCGACCAGAAACCGAATCCCTTGTAGAAGCTGCATTGGCACTGGAAATTCCAGCCAATGCCAGGGTATGCGATTTAGGCACGGGGACCGGCGCGATTGCGCTGGCGCTGGCTTATGAGCGCCCTGGTTGGAAAATCACAGGTGTTGATCGCATTGCTGACGCCATTAGTCTGGCAAAAAGTAATGCCTTGTTGAATCACATCGACGGTGTTGAGTGGCAGGTAAGTCATTGGTTTAGCGCGCTTCCAAGTGATGTGCGATACGATTTGATCGTGACTAATCCTCCTTACGTAGAATCTAATAGTCCGTATTTACTGCAGGGTGACGTTCGATTTGAGCCTCAATCGGCGTTAACTGCGGGAGAGGATGGTCTGGATGACATCCGGCATATTGTGGCTGAATCACCAGTGCGGTTGGCGCAATGCGGTTGGTTATTAATTGAACATGGCCATACGCAACATCAGGCAGTAAAATCGCTCATGCAACAACGCGGTTTTTCGGGCTGTAAGGCCATACAAGACCTTAACGGACACAATCGCATTACCCTTGGACAGTGGATAGAATAAGGTTTTGGACAGTTCTCGCCGATGCACTATACTTCTGAGTCGACGGCTTGTATAACTATATGATCTGTGTCTGAAAAAGTGGTAAGTCGGCGAGTATTGCCAGTACGTAGTTAAGCCAGCTTTAACACGCTGCACGCTAAGTAGTCAGGGTGGCCCATATGGTTGATAAGACATTAAAGGGATGCGTTAAATGAACGATGATGATGTTTTGTTTGTAGAAGAAGATGACGAGCCAGAGCAGGGAGAACTCGGTTACTGGAAGGTGTTGATTGTTGACGACGAGCCTGAGGTTCACGCCGTAACCCGGCTGGCTCTAAATGACTTTACGTTAAATGGTCGCGCACTCACCTTTTTAAGTGCCTACGATGGCGAAGAAGCCCGTCGTATGTTCCGCGAGCACAACGACATCGCAGTGGTGCTGCTGGACGTAGTAATGGAATCTGATGATGCTGGTTTGCGTGTTGCAGATTACATCAGAAACGATTTAGAAAACCATTTTACGCGCATTATTCTGCGTACCGGTCAGCCAGGCCAGGCGCCTGAGAAAGACGTAATCATTAACTACGACATTAATGATTACAAGTCGAAAACTGAACTCACCGCCCAAAAACTCTTTAC
>NZ_JBLBUE010000193.1:0-6015 GCF_047290655.1 Alteromonas sp. AMM-1
AACATCAACGCCAGCAGCCAAGTCCAAACGCATCAACGCGTCAACTGTTTTATCAGTTGGCTCGATGATGTCTACCAAACGCTTGTGAGTACGGATTTCGTATTGGTCACGCGCGTCTTTGTTAACGTGCGGAGAAACCAGAACTGTATAGCGTTCTTTGCGAGTAGGCAGAGGAATAGGACCGCTTACCTGAGCACCAGTACGTTTCGCCGTTTCTACGATTTCAGCCGTAGATTGATCGATCAACTTGTGATCAAACGCTTTAAGACGAATACGAATTCTTTGATTTGGCATCGATTAAGCTCCAATCGAAAGAACAAAAAAATCATCTTCTCACTCACCTTCGTACGGGATGAAAAGATGTGCTTATAAACCAGTGATTCCCAATCGGAATCTTGTTCTTTGTTTCTGACACACCCGCGACATCGACAAGATGCTGCTTTGGCGTCCACCCTAAAAGCAGTGTGGCAGCGGCCGAAACCATGTCATCTATAAAGGATATAGGAGACAAGTGGGCGCGAATTATACAGATTAACAAAACCAATGCAACTGCTGATTGCGATTTAACCCTAGTTTTTTACCGGGTCTGGTTTCTGCCTGCTGCGCTGCACTCAAACTGTACCTTAGTACATTACTTTGTCAGCAAGGTTGCTTTACGGTTAGCACAGCACGGTTACTTAAATAAGGAAAATCCATGAAGATGTCTGAAAGCGACAAGCGCAAACTCGACCGATTCGTAAAAACTATGTTTGTATGTGCGGTTTCAATTGGAATGTTTGTTATTGCGTATGCACAATTCTTTTTAGATGTGTCAATTTTCGAGAATCCAATAACTAACACTGTACTGTTATTTATTGTTATAGGTATGCAAATAGAAAATAAATCTCAAAAGTAATAAACCGCCGTAAGTTCAGTTACTTTGCGTCTACCTAAGGGATTAACCTATCTATGCGTTTCACAAACGCAAATTTAATCATCTCGAAGGAATCAACATGAAAGAACTTACACATGAACAAATTCAAGAAGTATCTGGGGCAGGTATTTTAGAAGTTATCGACGAGACTTTGTATCAGGTTGGATATAGCGTTGGCTACTCAATTGGCTATTTTTACAGCAATGTAATGGTCGGGAATGGTATTGTTGATGATCTGGCAAATACTTTGGGAGAATAATTATGAGTAACAATCTTGTACAAACACTGGATGACGCAGAACTCGAAGTTGTTTGTGGTGGCTCGGGTTTCATTACAACATTTACCAGAGCTAGTGCTCTGGGCACTTACATTTCCATGCTAGCGTGGGCTGAAAAATTTGGCGAAGGTTTGGGTAATGGCCTCTACGATGGTATTTACCAGTAACTAAGCAACAAATCTGCGGGCGTCATTCATCTTAGTGATTGGCGCCTTTCATTTTGTACAGATATATAATTCGACTTTACTTCTTGTAAATTAATATCAAAGGTATTATGAGATGGTGTCTATAACTTCAAAGACAGCCAAGAATTTCTGCTCTTTATTTGTCATATGCTGGCTACTCTGGCTCAGCGCCTCACTCATTACCTTTGCGAGTAGCCATACTGCAGATTGGTCTGCGCCCGGAAGTACGCTGTTGTTGATAGCGCCGATCCCCATGCTGTTTACCAGCATTCGTGTTTACCGCAAGTATGCAGCAAACACCATGCGTTAATCGGCATCCAGATACGTGGTCATTTCCTCGTGAATGCTGTTGCGCATTTCCATCAGCTTAATGGCCGATTCGCGCTGTCGTCTGTCCTGCTCGGTTAGAGGTTCCCACTCTGGTACCAGAGCAGGTTTGCCGTTTTCGTCCATGGCCACCATTACGGCAATGCAATGGGTGCATAATTCGCGCTCTGCGTTCTTCGGATCGCCGGCCCGAACATGTATACGTAAATGCATAGAGGTTCGGCCGGTATAAATTACTTTGGCGTCTACTTCTACCATACTGCCAACCAGAATGGGTTTAACAAAGTGCATACCGCCTACATACGCGGTGATGCAATACCTGCCGCTCCATCCCGCAGCGCAGCCATAAGCACACAGGTCAATCCATTTCATTACCGCACCACCGTGAACTTTGCCTCCAAAGTTCACATCGGCAGGCTCCGCTAAAAATCGCAGCGTTAACGAACGTTCAGTTCCTGGCATAGGTAGGGTCCCGTATTTTTATTGTGGTTATCAGCCTGCAATGCAACAGACTTTATTTGTCTATTCAAAGTACTGTACATTGAAGCGTATTACAATTCAGGATGTTATTGTATGGATACATCACGCTACCCCACTCTGCTTATGTTGTTGGTTGCCCTGGTTCAGGGCTTCTGTTTGTTAATCCTGCACGAATCAATCGAATTTGAATTCTGGCCGGCAACGTCGCCGAGCTGGCTCTATACCTTATATGCGTTTGTATTAGTGTGCCCCACTATGTTTTTGCTGGCAGCGAATAATGCCAACACCCTTCGCTTAGGCACCGGTGCAGTTGGGTTTGCCTTGCTTTGTGCTGCACTGGCCTATTACACCGGCCTGCAAGTAATACCGCTACCTCATGCCGATGTTGAAGAACTGTTGTTCCCGTTTTGCTTTGCCATTAGCCTGCTCACGTTTAAAGCGCTGATGTACCTGCAAGTGTGGGCAGACGACGAGCCGCTGGACTACCCCAAGTTGTTCAGTTACTCCTGGCGAAACCTGTTAACCCTGGGGCTCGGGCTGGCGTTTACTCTGGTAACCTGGGGCGTGCTCATGCTTTGGGCAGGCTTGTTTAAGGTAATCAACATTGATTTCTTTTACGACCTGTTTACCGAAGAGTGGTTTTATTATCCCATACTCACTATGGCCCTTGCCTTTGGCATCATCTTAATCCGCAGCCTTACTGTTATTGTGGATACCATCAAGCGACTTCAGCAAGTGTTACTCAAATACCTGCTGGTATTGTTGATTTTTGTGTCGCTGCTCTTTTTAGTCACCCTGCCGTTTACTGGCCTGGAACCCATTTGGGAAAATGGCCCTGGCAGCTATTTAATGCTGTGGATGCAAGCCTGTATTCTGTTTGCGTTAAACAGTGTTTACCAGAGCAATGCTGACGAACGCCCCTATGCGCTGCCGGTTCACCGATTTATCTATGGTGGCATTGCACTTCTGCCGTGTTACAGCGCCCTGGTATTTTATGGATTGGCATTGCGCATAGAACAGTATGGTTGGTCGGTGAGTCGTTTCTGGGGAATCATTGTGTGGGCTCTGTTGGCCTTGTTCTCCATTGGCTACGTGCTTGCCATAGTGCGTAAACGCGATGCGTGGATTGCCACCCTGGGCAAAGTGAATGTAGGTATGGGTGTTGTACTTATGCTTACACTCGTTGCGGTAAACAGCCCTTTGCTAGACCTGCGAAAGCGCACGGTTAATGACCAGTTGAACCGCATTGCTGATGGTAAAATCGCAATCGATGACATCGACATTCAGTATTTTGAGCGCCACCTGGCAAAGCCTGGATTTGACGCCATCGAAAAGTGGAAGACAACTTACCGAGATACTTACCCTGAATTTGTGATGCGCCTCAATCAGCTGTATATGAATTGGGATGAGATAAACAGTGAAAATGATAAAACACTACTCATGAGTAACGTTAAGTGCATACGCGATTGTGCTGCTCCCAGTGAATTACTCGAACAGATTTATATTGATTTGAGCGCTAACCGTTGGGTCATGAGAGATATCAAACATCTGTACTTACTGCAGGTTGACCCCAATGAAGACGGCGAAACCGAGTACCTGCTTATTCAGGAAACTGTATATGGCGGAACAACCTTTTATTTATATGCCTGGCAACAGCAGTGGCAAAAGCTGATCGTAAACTCAGTAAATACCAAGGGTGACTCGCCAGAAGGTGACATACTTAAACTACTGGAAAACGCCACTGTGCTTTACGAAGCCCCGAAATATAAACACATGCGCATTGGCGACCTGATTATTGGCACCCACCTGGATAACAACCACAGTCAGACTTCAAAACAAGCTGAGGAACAATAAATTACCGGCCGGTAAGTTGCCTGTTCAGCCACGCTGAATACGAGCCTTACCGGCGGCCTTTGCCTGATACATTTGCTTGTCGGCTTCAATAAGTACCAGATGTTCATCTGCAAAGGCCGCCCCGTCCACCAAACCCACTGAAAACGTCACCTTGCTGCATCCGAGTTGTAGCAACTCTTTGGGCAAAGCTTCACACGCTTGCAGCAATTTCCCGATGGCGACTTGTGCATTATCAACTGTGGTATCCGGTAGAATAATTAAAAACTCTTCACCGCCAATGCGCCCAAAAATATCCGTTGAGCGCAACGACGCCCTTGCCTTGTCTGCCACAAACTTCAACACCATATCACCAACGTGATGGCCCAACTTGTCGTTGATCAGCTTGAAGTTGTCCAGGTCGGCAACGGCAACGGGTAGTGCTTTTTGTGATCGTAAAGCCAGCTTGTGCTCTCTGGAAAGTAACGCCAGTGTTTGGCGACGATTAAACACGCCGGTTAATTCGTCAGTATGCGCCAGTTTGGACATATAGTCGCGCTGCCCTCTCACCAGCCACAGCACCAGCAGTATGGCAATGAACGCAATTGCCAGTACAGCAACCACCAGCCAGACGATGGTCTTTTCCCGCGACGCCACCGTTAATTCAGCAGTTTGACGCGCATTTTTCTCTGCCAGCACCTGATTGTTTAGTTCAGCCTGTTCCAATTGAAACTCAGCACGCGATTGCTGATACCGCTCGGCATTGGTTTGCTTAATGTAGCTTTCATATGCCTTGTGGGCGTCATAGAGCACCTGATAAGCCTGTTCAAAGCGCCCGAGCCCGGCGAGAATGTCAGATTTTTTAATCAGCGCATCATAACGCTGGTTCAGCATGGATTCGTTCACTGCCAGTTGCCGTGCGCGTTCTGCAACGACAAGCGCCTCTTCCAGCCTGTGCTGTCTTTCCAGTAATCGCAATATCATGATATTGGTACTAAATTGCATGTAGCGGTTTTGTGATGACTCGAACACGCTAAGCACATTATTGAGTGAATCCAACAATTCAGTATCTGATTTGGACGCCACTTGTGGGTTATCCATATGTAAGCGAACCAATTCTACTGCTGTGTAAGCTTCGCCCTGCTTATCTCCTAGCGACAGTGATATAGCCATACTTTCGTTGAAATAATCGAGGGCCGTCTCTGGTTGTTTTAAATCCAGATAGGCTTTCCCTAATCCAAACAGAGAATTAGATAGCTCCACCTGATTCTGAGTCTGTCTGTAATAGTCGACAGACTCGATAAAATAAGGAATAGTCAGTGCGGGGGCGTGCTTGTATTCATACACTAGCGCAATAAAGGACGCCACATGGGCAGGGTCCATTTTAGTACCAACAGGGTCGCGCTGCGCTTGCAAATAGGCGTCTTGCAACACGGTAAGCGCCTTGTCGAATTGCGCCAGCGTGATATACGCCGACCCCAGTGAAAGTCGGCTGTTAGCCAGCAACGCTTCATCATTGTTCTGTTGTGCCCACTCAAGGGCTTTCAATCCATAAGTTATACCTGCTTCGGCATCGCCTTGCATTTCATAACTTACGCACACTTGAGCATTAGCCCACTGCAAAAGTTGCGTATCTTTCGCTTTTTCGGCTAATGAAACCACCAGCAGACTTTGTTCCAGCGCCTGTCCACCCAGAATGGCCGCGTAATACGCCTCGCTTAGTACATATCGGTACTGCGCCTCGATTTGCTCAGACGGCAATCTGCCTTGCTCCAGTAACGAGGTTATTTGTTTGATGACAGCCGTTGGGGATTGATTGATATCTGCGCGCAAGGAAGCCAATTCATCGTCGAATTCAATTGCATTTGCACTCAGGGTAAGGCAAGCAATGGCAACATAAGTAAGCCCGATTTCAGATAATAAGTGCGACATTCATGGAAAGGTGTAGAAGAGGAGGCCAACTGCTAAAAGTGGTACGCTCTTCTCGTCAAAGAAACAAGCAG
>NZ_JBLBUE010000194.1:0-6004 GCF_047290655.1 Alteromonas sp. AMM-1
AAGCTCAACGCAGAGGGATGTCCATTGACATCCAATACCCACCAAAGCAAACCGCTTACCACGGCACTAAACACAATGACGTTATTTTTTATTTTCATAGTATTGCCAACCCGTACTGATCGTACGTACTCCTGTTTGCCTGAAGCAGTTGTGGCGTCCTGACGCTGTAAACGGGCCTGAATAACGCTCACTGCCCTTAATGTAACGGTATCTGTCTGAAAACATGCCTACAGATGGCATCGCTACTATTTGATTTTATGGATGTTATTGTTATCGGTCTGATGACCTTTTAGCCAGCTTACCGCGAGATGAGATTTGAACCAATACCCCTTCGTCGCAATCCGGTCAGACCTGTTTGCTATAATTCACTGGCATTTGCATTTCATCGTCTTGTAAACTGCTACGATTAAGCTTCTGTTTTCATGCAGAAATGTAATTACAAGGACCTTCCCATGCTCAAGTGGATTAAATGGTTGTTTATTGGCGTTATTGCCATTGTACTCATCGCCGGTGCAACGGTGTACGTTACCCTATCGCAAAGCTTACCTGTGCTCGATGGGCAAAAGCAGATTAGCCATATCAGCCATCCGGCCAGTTTATCCCGTGATGCACTGGGACAAGCTGTGATCACTGCGGCAAACCAAATGGATGCCGTTTATTTGTTAGGCTATGCCCACGGACAGGACAGACTGTTTCAAATGGATTTACAGCGTCGTGTTGCCGCAGGAGAGCTATCGGAGTGGCTGGGAGACGTAGCGCTAAACGTCGACAAAAACAACCGTTTTCATCAATTCCGTCGCCGTGCAGAACGCATTCTGCCCACTTTACCAGACTGGCAACAACAGGCACTGGCCCAATACGCTAAAGGCGTAAACCAGGCCATCAGCGAGCTGGGCGCAAAACCGTTTGAATACATCCTTACTGGCTTCGATATCAAACCCTGGACGGAAGCGGATAGCCTGTTGGTGGTATACAGCATGTATCTGGATTTGCAGGGCAATACACTTGAAAGAGATTTAGCATTAACCGAACTGGAAAAGCAGTATGGCCAGCCCATGGTGGACTTTATTTTACAGTCCAGTCAGTATCAGGCGGCACTCGATGGCAGCCGTCAGCAGTTCGAGGCTGAAATTCCCCCATTGCCGGCAGAGGCACTCACCGCGCAGTTGAACACCAACGTGCTGCCGTTTAATCCGGAAGTGGGCAGCAATAACTGGATTGTTAGTGGCGATCTCACCGACGGTGGCGGTGCGTTACTGGCCAACGATATGCATCTGGGCTTCAGGGTGCCGATTATCTGGTACCGCACCCAGTTAAACTACGCCAGCGATTACTACGATGTAAATATTACCGGTGTATCGCTGCCTGGCGTACCCGGTATTATTGTGGGGACCAATGGCCATATTGCCTGGGGCTTCACCAATGCCTATATCGATACCGCAGACTGGGTGGAAATTCGCGATCCGGCCAGCCTTACCGAAGTAGAAGAAACGATTCTGGTAAAAGGCGAAGCACACCGTTACACCCGCCTCGAGAGTCAGTGGGGGCCAGTAAAACAAATCGGCGATCGCTATTACGCATTACAATGGGTTGCACATCAGCCCTACTCTGCCAATTTAAATCTCATGCAAATGGACACGCAGTTAAGTGTGCTACAAGCCATTCCGACTGTGCGTAAACTGGGGATCCCGGTACAAAACTTCGTCATGGGTGATACTGGCGGCAATATTGCCTGGATGCCAGGCGGTGCCGTACCGGGACGTCAGGTGCCAAAAGACATCGCGGTACCTGAATCACAAGCCGCCAGCGGATGGGAGATAGATGAGATGGATTTGCCGGTTGTGATGAACCCCGAGACCAAGCGCATCTGGACCGGCAATTCCCGGGTAATGAGTGCCGACGATGCCAAACGCTTCGGCGATGGTGGCTATGCACTGGGGGCACGCGCGCAACAAATTCGCGATCGTTTATTTGACTACAACCAGTTCGACGAAGGCCGTTTCTATCAGATCCAGTTAGACAACGAAGCCCGCTTTCTGCAGCCATGGCATGCTTTGTTGCGTCAGTTACTCAATCGCAACAGTGGCTATTTTGCCAGCGATATCAACGCGCTGGAAAACTGGGGTAATTGTGCTTGCGCCGATTCAGTAGGTTACACGTTAGTGAAGCACTTCCGTCAGCAGGTGATTTCTGCTGCATTTAATCCGGTTGCCGACGCGTTATCCGCTAAAGATCTGTCACTGCGACCATTGAGCCGGTATTTAGAGCCAGCTATATGGCAACTCATTCGAAATGAGCCTCCGGGCTGGTTACCTAAAGGTCACGATGATTGGCAGTCATTTATGCTGGCGCAATATGAAGCGGCCAAAGCGTCACTGGAAGCCGATTTTGGTAAAAGTGAAGACCTCTCTGCCCTGCGCTGGGGCAAAGTGAATACGCTGGCCATTACTCACCCGTTTGCTAAGCAAATTCCGGTACTGGGTAAATACCTGAACATGCCGGAAGTTGAAGGATTTGGCGATACCTATATGCCGTCTGTTCAACAGCCTGCATTTGGTGCATCAGAACGATTATTTGTGCGTCCGGGCAAACTCGATAGTGCAGTGCTGACACTTCCGGGGGGCCAGTCGGGTCATCCGTTGTCGCCGTTCTACCGGGCTGGGTTTATGGATTACGCCGAGCAGCGTTTAACGCCATTACTTCCCGGTACGCCCGTCCATACCTTATCCTTCACACCTCAATAGGAGAAAATGATGACACCGGGTATTGTGGCTGCTGAGCGAAAGAAAATTGCCCACAAAGTGCATAAATATACGCATGACAAACAAGCTGCGTCGTACGGCTTGGAGGCTGCTGAAAAGCTCTCGCTGCCGCCTGAGCAGGTATTTAAAACCCTGGTGGCAGAATTAGACACAGGCGCGCTGGTGGTCGCGGTGGTACCCGTTACGCATCAGCTCAATTTAAAGCAGTTAGCTAAAGTGGCAGGCGCAAAAAAGGCGCAGATGGGCAATCCGCAAAAAGTGGAACGCACCACCGGCTATGTGCTTGGGGGAGTTAGCCCTTTAGGCCAGAAAAAAGCCCTGCCGACCTTTATCGACGCTTCGGCAGAGCCGTTTAGCACTATATTTGTAAGTGCAGGTAAGCGTGGCCTGGAAATCGAATTAAGCCCGCAGGATTTAGCCAGCCTGACACGGGGTAAGTTTGCCGCGTTGGCAGGCTAGTTTTAGTTTAGAGCTGATAAGTCATTACACGCATTTGCTCCACGCCTCGTCAAAAGCACAAAACCCGTCACAGCGACGGGTTTTGCATTTGGAGTACAGTGGTTACTCGCTGCCAAAGGGGATTAACTGGGCCTGAGTGTAAGTAACTAATCGCGCTTAGTTACTTGTAAAACGCTGTTGCCACAGACGTCGGGCTTCTTCCAGTGCCACCTTTTCAGGAGGATTTACGCCACCAAGCTCAATGGCTATTTCATTGATGATGGCATCGCGTTGCGCAATCATGTTGTCGGCTTTAGCAAACAAATCCTGCGCTTGAGGGTATTGTGCTTTTAAATCGTCAATGCCAGATAAAGAATGGTAACGTTGCAGTAGTTCATCGTTGAACAAGGCACGATTTGCGTGAAATTGCAGGTATTCCAACCCTTCATTAGACGCAATAAACTCAATGTCCTGTTCACTCAATTCTGCGGCTTTCGCTACGTCCACCGCTTTTTGTTGCCACGCTTGAAGCGCTTGTTCATCTTGCTGCTTAATGGCCACTTTAACACCCGCCATTAAATCACTGGCGTGCAATATTTGCTGACGAAACGACAGCGACGCCAAGTCAGTATCGTCTTGTTCATTGTTAACTGGCTCGACAGATTGACTTACCCAAATCCCGGCAGCGGCAAATAGCAAAACAACGGCTAATATTAAGCCTTTGCGAAATGTCATAAGCAATTCCTACCCCAAAACTACGTGTAGGTTAGACGGTCTGTTAATAAAGCCATGCTTTACAAACAGCATCAGATGGCCAGCAGAACTGCTGGCCAATCCATTTAAGATGTTATGTCAGACAATTACTCAGTAGGCGGTTTGGAGTTTTCCACCCGACTTTTGAGCTTCTGACCTGGGCGGAAGGTAACCACGCGACGTGCTTTGATCGGAATGTCCTCACCCGTTTTTGGGTTGCGGCCAGGCCGTTCATTTTTATCGCGTAAATCAAAGTTACCGAACCCGGAGAGTTTCACTTGTTCACCGGATTCCAGTGCGCCTTTGATTTCTTCAAAAAACGCCTCCACCAAATCCTTAGCGTCTTTTTTGTTGATACCCAGTTTTTCGAATAAGTGTTCAGCCATCTCGGCCTTGGTTAATGCCATAATTTACTCTCTTAACGCTGCCCCGAATTCAGATTCAAGCCCTTTAACCACTGAATCTACCACCGCTTGGATCTCTGCATCTTCCAACGTTTTGTCGGGATCCTGCAGGATCAGTGATAAGGCCAGGCTCTTATAGCCCTCGGCTATTCCTTGACCAGTATACACATCGAACAAGTTTAGGCCAACTAATTGATTTGCGCTATTTTTTTCAATGAATTTTATTATGTCACCTACCGCTACGTTTTCTGCCACCGTAATAGCAATATCACGGCGGTTTGCAGGGAACTTGGAAATGGCTTTTGCCTGTGGCAAATCGCGCTGTGTTACCGCGCTTAATTGCAGCTCAAATACAAATACGCGCCCGTTAGTACCCAGCTTTTTGGTGAACTGCGGGTGAATCGCACCCAGCCAGCCAATGTGTTTGTCGTCCAGATACACGGCGGCAGACATACCAGGGTGCAAGGCTGAGTGCGCTTCAGCTTTGAAGCTCACCTGCTTGCTCTTACCCGTTAATCCCAGCAGCGCCTCAACATCGGCTTTGGCATCAAAGAAATCAACGGCTGAATCAGTGCCGTCCCAGTGTTCAGCTAAGCGCCGACCAGCAAGCACACCCGCCAGCATTGGCTGCTGATTAATGCCATTAGGCGCAGCGGCATCAGGCACAAAGCGCAAGCCAGTTTCGAACAAACGAATGCGATTCTGCTGGCGCTTTTGGTTATAAGAGGCGGCTTGCAATAAGCCCGGCCATAAACTTACACGCATAATCGACATGTCAGCCGAAATCGGATGCGGTAATACCAGACCATTGCTATCTGGGAACAACAGATTTTGAATTTTCGGATCCACAAACGAATACGTAATGGCTTCGTTGTAGCCGCGATTGAGCAACACCGATTTCACGGTATTCAGCGACAATGTTGCCTCGCTGGCCGGGATCATCGACAGTGCTGCAACCGGCGCCATATTAGGAATACTGTTGTAGCCGTGTACACGGGCCACTTCTTCAATCAAATCTTCTTCAATGGCAATGTCAAAGCGATAGGACGGTGCTTTTGCAACCCAGCCTTCGGCTGATTCTGCTGCTTGCATGCCCAATCTGGCCAGAATTTCAGCCACAGTGGCGTCTGCAATATCAATACCCAGTACGCGCTTCAGGCGCGCTTTGCGCAGGGTAACTTCCGGTTGCGCAGGTAATGTTGCTTCATTAACAGCTTCCACTACCGGGCCCGCTTCACCACCACAGATATCCAGAATCAGGCGCGTTGCCCGTTCCATTGCGGTAGCTTGTAATTGCGGGTCAACACCTCGCTCATAGCGGTGCGACGCATCGGTGTGCAAACCATACTGGCGCGCTTTACCCATAATGGCATCCGGCGCGAAGAACGCACTTTCCAGCAGAATGTCGGTAGTCGTCTCATCAGTACCTGAGTGCAGGCCACCAAAAATCCCTGCCATTGCCAGCGCTTTGTTGTCATCGGCAATCACCAGGGTGTTGTCTTTCAGTTCTACCGTAGTTTCATCCAGCAGTGTCAGAGATTCACCGGCATGCGCCATACGGACATTAATTCCGCCTTCAATGGAAGCCAGATTAAAAGCATGCATTGGGTGACCCAGTTCAAGCAGCACAAAGTTAGTCACATCAAC
>NZ_JBLBUE010000195.1:0-5923 GCF_047290655.1 Alteromonas sp. AMM-1
AAGGTTTTGTCGTTAGACGCGCCGTTTTGCAACACAGTATCGGGATCGTAATCAAACCCCGGATCGTCGATATACTGCACATTAAGGCTGGTTTGCCAATCGTAGAAAGTGTCGGTTGCTTGTAAGCGGTATAGCTGGCCCCAGTTGTCTTCTTCCCTGGCATTGTTCGCGTAACTGTTTGCCTCAAACGTTAAACGCACAAAACCGTCGCTGGGGGCTTCGGTGATAATGTTGATTACACCGCCCATTGCTGAGCTGCCATACAGCACTGAAGCTGCACCGCGTACTATCTCGATTTGCTTTATGTTATTTACGCTTATCTGGTCCAAATCAACCGCTGAACCAGTGGGAGAGATGAGTGGCTGGCCGTCCATCAAAACTAATACGCGATCGGCACTGAATCCTTGTAGCTGAATGTTGTATCCGTCCTTGCGACTTCGGGTTACCACCACGCCCGGCATGATCTCGAGTAATTGCCGCAGGGTGCCTCGTGATAATCGCTCGATAGTGGCCTGCTCAATAATCTCGACATTTACCGGCGATGCATAGAGTGCTTTGGCGCTTCGGGTGCCGGTAACTACAATGGTTTCTGGTGCGTCAGCGGTATTCGCTGTCGCCTGGCCACTGGTTTGAATGAGTAAAGCCATGGCTACCAGTGAGCGGGGCATTGAACGGGACTGTTTGTTAAATGTCATTGGAAATACAAATGATAACGATTATCATTTGATCTTAATCAAACTTTGATTTGTTTGGCAAGCGTTAATCTTAAAAATGCGTTAAACGGTTGAAGTACAGCGATTTTTGATAAAGCGAAAAGGCACCCAAAAGAGGGGGAGCAAAGAGGGTTAGTTAATGTTAAAGCAACGCATTCTGTTTGGGGCGCTGCACAATCCAACGGGCAAGATCCTGGCGTAATATACGGTAAAGCTCACCGCCAACCGCGCCAGCGATGGCCTGCCAAACAATACCTGCAAAACTGCGTGTACCAGCAATTAACGTTACCTCTAGCAAGGGATGCATAATTGCCAGCATGAGCAACATCGATAACGCACCAGCCAACGGATGCAGCCAATTGCGTTGTAGCTTTAGCCAGCGGCCTAACTTGCCGCTGATAAATAAGGCTAGCGTGAGGGTGGCAAAGATAGCGCCCCCGAATTTGGGTAATAATCCCCACCAGTCCAGCGCGGTATGCTCAAGCCACACGTTGCCGTTAATGCTTACGCCGAGATCGGTTAGGTTTTGCAGCACAAATTGCGATTGGGAGACACTGGCAATAGTGTAACAAACCAGCCAGGCAACCAGCAGTGCACCCGCTTTGGTAAAGCGGCTGATATTGGTGTCGACTTCAAAAACGGTGGCGTATTCAGACATTCACTACATCTCTGGCTAACCTGAAGGTAAATTCGTACGACTAAGGTATTTAGCGGTATTCAATAATTTCATGGTAAGCTGCGCAATACAAGTTGTAGATCATTATTCAGGCATGAAATCAGGTTTGTTGAACGGTTGGCGGATGTGGGCGGCCAGTTGTTTCTTTACTCTCTCTTCCACGCTGGCGACAGGCGCTACGGCTGAGCCGCCGGTATTGACTGGTAATTACCACCAGACCCAGGTTGCGGGATATTTAACCTTTCCATGGGCTGCGGTTGAAAATCCGCTGGGCGGGTGGTTAATTACCGAGCGTAGCGGCGACATTATAGAATATGATCACGCTGGTCAGCGCCAGGAAATTCCGCTGCAATTCAACCAACTGTATGTGGCTGGCCAGGGCGGATTGCTGGATATTAAACTGGCCCACGACTTTACTGAATCGCGCCGGGTGTATTTGAGTTATGCCACGGGTAATGAAAACAAAAACTACCTGACATTTGGCACTGCGGTACTCAACGCCAAAGAACCTGTTGTAACCGACATCTTTACCCTTCCAACCCCCAAGGATACGCCAGTGCATTATGGCGGGCGGTTATTGCAGTTGCCCGACGACACCTGGTTAATGACCAGCGGCGATGGATTTGATTATCGCGAACAGGCGCAGCAGAAAAACAGTTTTTTGGGTAAGGTGCTTCGCTTTACTACGGAGGGCAAACCTGCCGCTGACAACCCGTTTATCCATGGTGAATCACTGGCTGAAAAATACATTTACACCCTTGGCCACCGCAATCCGCAAGGCTTAATACGCGATCCTGAAAGCGGTAAAATCTGGTTGCATGAACACGGCCCGGATGGCGGTGACGAAATTAATTTACTGGTGCCTGGCAATAACTATGGCTGGCCGGTTGTAACGCAAGGTAAAGACTATTCCGGAGCGCGTATATCGCCGTTCTCACATTATGAGGGTATGCAGGATCCAGCGTTAAACTGGACGCCGTCGATTGCGCCCTCTGGGATGACGGTTTATCACAATGATGTGTTTCCGGCATTACAGAATCATCTGTTGGTAACGAGCCTGAAAAATAAAGCGCTGTATGCCGTGTCATTAGACCAAAATCCCATGGCGGCGGTACAAATATTTGCTACTATAAACGAACGTCTTCGCGACGTAATTATTGGCCGCGACGGGGCAATTTACGTATTGACCGACGGGGAGCGGGCCCGGATTATGCGTTTTTCACCATTGCGTCCGGAAAATGTGCCAGAACACAGCTTGCGCTAATGGCCAACAACGATCCAAATTACCGCTGAATCCTGACAATAGGCTGGCTGAATGGCCGCTATAAACTGGCGAAAGCGCATAAAAATTCAAATTTGCAACATAAGCCGTTATAATTCCGGCGTTTTAATAGTCACTTCCTGCCAGGGACCGTCTGAATTTGCAGGAATAACCATGAGGAAAACATCGTGTTAGAAGAATATCGCAAACACGTAGCTGAGCGTGCTGCTGAAGGAATCCCGCCAAAACCGCTGACTGCGGAGCAAGTGGCCGGATTGGTAGAGTTACTGAAAAACCCGCCTGCAGGTGAAGAAGCGTTCTTGTTAGAGTTGATCTCTGAGCGTGTACCTCCTGGTGTGGATGAAGCGGCGTATGTTAAAGCCGGTTTCCTGAGCGCAATCGTGAAGGGCGAAATCAGCTGCGATCTGATCAGCAAAGCGAAAGCCGTTGAGTTACTGGGCAACATGCACGGTGGTTACAACATCGTAACTCTGGTTGAATTATTAGACGACGCCGAACTGGCACCGCTTGCTGCCAAAGAACTGAAGCACACGCTGCTGATGTTTGACGCTTATCACGACGTAGAAGAAAAACACAAAGCAGGCAATACTCACGCTACCGACGTAATCAAGTCCTGGGCAGAAGGTGAGTGGTTCACTTCGCGTAAGCAAATGGACGACAAAATCACTTACACTGTGTTCAAAGTAACCGGTGAAACCAACACAGATGACCTGTCGCCTGCTCCTGATGCATGGTCGCGTCCTGATATCCCTCTGCATGCCCTGGCAGCTTATAAGATGACCCGTGACGGCCTGGAGCCGGAAGAGCACGGCGTAAAAGGCCCAATGAAGCAAATCGAAGATATCAAGTCGAAAGGCTATCCGGTTGCATTCGTGGGTGACGTGGTAGGTACCGGTTCTTCGCGTAAATCTGCAACTAACTCTGTTCTGTGGTTCTTCGGTGAAGATCTGCCAGGCGTGCCTAACAAGCGTGGCGGCGGTGTGTGTATTGGTACTAAAGTGGCACCAATTTTCTTCAACACCATGGAAGATGCCGGTGCGTTGGTATTTGAAGCTGACGTAGACAAAATGAACATGGGTGATGTTATCGACATCTATCCATTTGAAGGCAAAATCACTAACCACGAAACTGGCGAAGTGCTGGCTGAGTACGACTACAAGTCTAAGGTAATTCTGGACGAAGTACGTGCTGGCGGCCGTATTAACCTGATCATCGGTCGTGGTTTAACTGAGAAGGCTCGTGAAACGCTGGGTCTGGGTTCATCTGACTTGTTCCGCAAACCGGATCAACCAGCTGATACCGGCAAAGGCTATACCCTTGCTCAGAAAATGGTTGGTAAAGCATGTGGCGTTGCGGGTATCCGCCCTGGCACATACTGCGAACCTAAAATGACAACAGTAGGTTCACAGGACACGACTGGTCCTATGACCCGTGACGAATTGAAAGATCTGGCGTGTCTTGGTTTCTCTGCAGACCTGACCATGCAGTCTTTCTGTCACACTGCGGCCTATCCTAAGCCAGTTGATATTGAAACTCAGCACACGCTGCCTGATTTCATTATGAACCGTGGTGGTGTATCACTGCGTCCAGGCGACGGTATTATCCACAGCTGGTTAAACCGTATGTTGTTGCCTGACACCGTAGGTACAGGTGGCGACTCACACACCCGTTTCCCTCTGGGTATTTCATTCCCAGCCGGTTCTGGTCTGGTAGCGTTTGCTGCAGCCACTGGCGTTATGCCACTGGATATGCCTGAATCAATTCTGGTTCGCTTTAAAGGCGAGCGTCAGCCTGGTATCACCCTGCGTGACCTGGTACATGCGATTCCGCTGTACGGTATCAAGCAAGGCCTGCTGACGGTAGAGAAGAAAGGTAAGATCAACGCTTTCTCTGGTCGTATCCTTGAAATCGAAGGTCTGGAAGACTTAACTGTAGAACAGGCATTCGAACTGTCTGATGCGTCTGCTGAGCGTTCTGCTGCAGGTTGTACAATCAACCTGTCTGAAGAGTCTATTGCTGAATACCTGCGTTCTAACATCACCATGCTACGCTGGATGATCAACGAAGGTTACGGCGATCCTCGTACCCTTGAGCGTCGTGCTCGTAAGATGGAAGAGTGGCTGGCTAACCCAACACTGATGCGTGCTGATGCTGACGCTGAATACGCAGAAGTGATTGAAATCGACCTGTCTGAAATCAAAGAGCCTATTGTGTGTTGCCCGAACGACCCGGATGATGCCAAAACATTGTCTGACGTTGCCGGCGACAAGGTTGATGAAGTATTCATCGGTTCTTGTATGACTAACATTGGTCACTTCCGTGCGGCAGGTAAACTGCTAGAGCAATACAACAAGACTATCCCGACCCGTCTGTGGATTTCTCCACCGACTAAGATGGATAAAGCGCAGCTGATGGAAGAAGGTTACTACAACATCTACGGTCGCGTTGGTGTACGTACTGAAATGCCAGGCTGTTCACTGTGTATGGGTAACCAGGCTCGTGTTGACGCCGGTACCACTGTACTGTCTACCTCTACCCGTAACTTCCCTAACCGTTTAGGTGATGGTGCGAATGTATACCTGACCTCTGCTGAGCTGGCTGCAGTAGGCGCGATCATTGGTCGTCTGCCAACCGCTGCTGAGTACATGGAGTATGCCGGTAAGATCGATTCCATGGCGGCTGATGTATACCGCTACCTGAACTTCGATAAGATGGAAAGTTTCAAGAAAGCGGAAGAAGAAGCTAAAGCTAAGATCATTCCAACATTGAATGTTGCCTGACTTGGCGTATAAACTATCAAGCCGGGCACCGTAAGGGCCCGGCTTTTTTTATGCCGAATTATAAAAAACAAGGAAAGACTATGCGTATTCGCAACCGCTTACAAACGGGTATATTACTCGGTATGCTATGCAGCACTTTGGTTTGGTTTTCTGCGTCAGCAGTAACCGAAGTCGAATTTGATTCGGTGCGGGTGCAAATTAATGATATAAAGCTTGAACTGGAATTCGCGCAGCATTTTGAACAACGAGCCCAGGGCTTGATGTTCCGCCAGTCACTGTGCGAGGATTGCGGGATGCTATTCTTATTTGAACCAGAAAAACAAGCAAGTATGTGGATGAAGAATACCTTTATTCCACTGGATGTGGCATTTATCGACAGAAACGGCGTGATCACAGATATAAAAGCGCTGCAACCACATGACTTAACATCTGTGGGGGCATCAGGCGTAGTGAAATATGCGCTAGAAATGAA
>NZ_JBLBUE010000196.1:0-5906 GCF_047290655.1 Alteromonas sp. AMM-1
AAAACGCTTGCTCTGTGCGCACTGCACTCAGGTACTTTTCATTCAGCATGTTGTCCAGGTTCAGGCTCACTGAAATCTGCTCGTTTACGCTGTACTGAACATAGCCGCCCAACAACGCATAACTGTCTTGCGAAATACGGCCATAACCGGTGTCAAAGTAGGTTTCGCTTTGCCATCTTACCGACACACCGGCTTTCAGCTTTTCTTCCCAGCTGGGCGAGTAATCGGCCAGTAATTTCAGTGTGCGACGAGGAATAAAGGTACGGGCTTCGTTGCCGTCAGCGTCGTCCATGGTAAGAGCGGTGAATCCACCCTGCACAAACCATTCATCAGATACCTTGCCCGAAACTTCCAGCTCTATACCGTTGGAGTCTACCGTTACGCCGCGATACAGTGCGTAGTTAAAGTCGTCTGAGTAATCGTCATCGTCAACGCCATCACCATCGCCGTACTCAATGAACTCATACAGGTTTTCCTGCTCGGTTCTGAATACAGCAAGGCTAACCAACAGGTTGTTTTCAAGGCGTTTCTTCATGCCGATTTCGTAACTGCGGCCTTCGGCTGACCCCAGTGGCTCAAGATCTTCATTCAGGTAGTACTGCGGCTGATAAATGTCGCTGTAACTGCCATAGATGTTGAGGTCTTCTAACACTTCCCAGGTAAAGCCCAGGTAAGGGCTGCTGCCATCTTCAGTGGTAGACGTTGACGCGCCCCAGGACTCACCTTCGTTCTCGTAATCAACGAAACTGGCGCCCAGCACTACATCAAAGTCTTCAGTAACCGCCAGTTGAAGCGCACCGTAGTAGCGATTCAGAGTAATGTCGGTAAATCCCGCCTGATAGGGGTCTGCCCAGGTGGGTCGGGCCACTTCTGTACCCGTCCAGTCTGGCAGTGCAGGCATTACATCGAAGCCGGTTAATGCACCAAAGTCCATATCGCTGGTCTCAGCATCGGCCAGGCTCACACCAAGGTTGAAAGTGTGCTCAAGCCCCCAGGCCTGGAAAGTCCCTTGCAGGTTGTTGTCCCAAATCAGGGTTTTATCGTCGGCGGTAAATTTGCCCGGATAGCCCAGCATGCCCAGACCTGTTTCACTGTCTAACCCCGTATTTGAATAGGTGTAGAACAGTTCAGACTTGTCTTCGTAGTTAATGTAATTCACCTTGCTGGTGAAGTTCAGGTTGTCGTTAATAAACCAGTTTACTTCGGCAAACGCAGTTTGATTCAGCGTGTCCCAATAGGTCCAGTTCATCGCGCTGGTAGTAGAGACATCAAACTCTACCTGTGTGCCGTCAGAATAGATTTGCGGCACGGCTCCCCAGGTAACGCCATCACTGTTGTTATCCTGATGGCTATAGCCAAACGTTACCGTTAGCGCATCGCTGATCTGCCCATCCACAACACCGTAAAACACCGTGCGGTTATTTGAGTAATGATCCAGCCAGCTGTCTTTGTCCTGGTGCACTACAACGGCACGGGCAGCCCAGCTGCCTGAATCAGTCAACGGCGTGGATACGTCGGCCATAGCACGGAAATTCGACCAGCGTCCGGCAGTTAATGACACACTGGCCTGCTTGTCGTTACTTGGGCGTTTACGCACGTAATTTACCGTGCCAGACGGGTTACCAAGGCCGGTAATCAAGCCATTTGAACCGCGAATAAACTCCACTTTTTCATACATTGCCGTATCCAGATCGCCAACAAAAATGTCGCCAAACGGAATTCCTGAGCCATCGATGTGCATGCTGGTGATGTCGAAACCGCGGGCATTAAAATAGGTTCGGTCGGTTTCGCTTTGATCAACGTTAATACCCACTACTTGCTTAAACAAGCTGTTGATATCAAACAGGTTGTATTTGGCAATGGTGTCGTCTTCAATAATCGACAGCGACTGTGGGGTGTCGAAACTGTTAAGACCTAATCCCGTTGCACCTGAACTAAAACGCTGGATCCGGCTTTCAACAATTCTGATCACTTCTACATCGTTATCGGCTTGTTCCGCTTCAGTTTGCTCTTGAGATGTTGCCTGTGCATGCAGGCCAAACGCCAGCATAATGGGCGACAGTGCAAAAATTTGCTTCTTGGTCATAGTGTTCTCTGCTCAGTGTGGCTTATTGAATTGCACGCATTATAATTCCTACACACAATTATGCAAATGATAACTATTATTATTTGCATGCTCGTTTAGATTTTCAGCGATTCTGTGGTGAGATGAGATTCCGACGAAATGAGAAATGGGAAATGGGAAATGGGAAATGTAAAAAGAAAAACAAACAAAAAAGCGAACCGGTTTAGTGGTTCGCTTTCATTATAGAATGAACAATTGGGTACTATTTGCTTTGGCGGCGCTGTGTTTGTTCTTTGCGCATTTTGTGCTTTTTCACCGAGCGGCGCATACGACTTAAGCGAGCGTGATCCAGTTTATTCTGGCGGTCATCTACCATGCTTTCGTTTTCTGCAGGCAACTGCACTAAGTCGCGCAACGCGTTCACATCGCTCAATGGCAGTTCAACCCACGCACCTTGTGGCAAACGTTTTTGCAGTTCAATCGGCCCGTAACGAACGCGAATCAGTCGGCTTACCTGACAATCCTGGGTTTCCCACAAACGGCGTACCTCGCGGTTACGCCCTTCTTCCAGTGTTACGTTAAACCATTGGTTAACACTTTCATCGTCGTTGGGACGTTGCTTAATGGTGGTAAATTTGGCAATTCCATCTTCCAACTCAACCCCTTTGGTAAGGGCCTGAAGCGATTTAGCGGAGACTTCACCAAAAATTCGCGCAGCATATTCGCGCTCAACTTTACAACGCGGGTGCATCAGGCGGTTTGCCAGTTCACCGTCGTTGGTGAACAACAGTAAACCACTGGTGTTAATATCCAGGCGACCTACCGCAATCCAGCGCCCCTGGCTTATATTAGGTAAGCGGTCGAATACGGTACTTCGCCCTTCCGGGTCAACACGTGTGCACAATTCACCTTCCGGCTTGTTGTACATCAGTACGCGGCACACCGGCGTATCCTGGATACGCGCAACAACGTGCCCGTCTACCCGGATCTGCGCGGTTGCATCCACGCGGTCGCCTAATTTGGCAATGCCGCCGTTAACCGATACCCGGCCCTGCTCAATCCAGCGTTCCATTTCCCGGCGAGAACCGAGGCCATGATTAGCAAGGACTTTCTGTAATTTCTCTGTCATTAGTGTAATGGCTCTGTTTGGTCGCTATCACTCAATACCTTTAATGATGCATCTGCTACGTCTTCCAGTGACTGCATAAAGGCATCGGCATTGGGCAAGTCCGACAAGGACTTCAGCGAAAAGTAATCTAAAAATTGTTTGGTGGTGGCATACAGGGCTGGTCTGCCCGGCACTTCTTTATGACCCACTACCTTTACCCACTCACGCTCTGTGAGGGTTTTGATGATATTACTGCTTACCGCTACGCCCCTTACCTGTTCAATCTCACCACGGGTAATGGGTTGTCGGTAGGCAATTAATGCCAGGGTTTCTAACATTGCACGAGAATACCGTGGACTGGTTTCCTGCCATAACCGGCTGAGCCAGGGGCTTAAGCTGTCGAGCGACTGAAACCGGAACCCGCTGGCCACTTCAACCAGTTGAATACCACGCGGACGATAATCGAGCATTAGTTCATCAAGCGCTGATTTTATCGCTTTATCGGCCACGGTAAAATCCGCAAGCACAGTATTTTTCAATTTTTCTATCGAAACCGGCTCATCTGACACAAAAATCGTGGCTTCGATCAGCTGTTTTAACTGCTGCGCATTAATCTTCTTCATGATGACTTCCCAACTTCACATGAATTCTGGCATAGGGGCCAGCTTGCACCAGGCGAATACTCTGTCCTTTTACCAGTTCCAGAATCGCCAAAAAAGTCACAACTACGCCTGCGCGCCCCTCTTCCCTGGTAAACAGCGCTTCCATGGGTGTATAGGTATCGGTACTCAGGGTTTGCAGTATCATGCTCATGCGCTCCCGGGTACTCAGTGCTTCCGGCGCAATATGGTGATGTTCAAAGGCCGCAGCCCGTTGCATGGCCGCCGAGAATGCCAGCACCAATTCCTACAGGCTAACATCGGGCTGAATGATCACAGGCTCAATGCTGTCGGAAGGGGTAACTAACACTTTAAAGATGTCGCGCTCCATGCGCGGTTGTAAATCCAAATCTTCTGCTGCTTGTTTTACCAATTCGTATTCTTGCAAGCGGCGAATCAATTCTGCACGCGGATCGGCCTCGTCATCATCGTCATCTGAGCGCCGGGGCAATAGCAATCTTGATTTTATCTCCGCCAAAATCGCAGCCATCAGCAGGTATTCTGCCGCCAACTCCAACTTCAACGACAACATTACGTCAACGTATTCCATGTACTGACGGGTGATCTCTGCCACCGGCATACTGGTAATGTCGAATTTCTGTTTGCGGATTAAATACAACAATAAATCCAGCGGGCCCTCAAAAGATTCTAATATGACTTCCAGCGCATCGGGCGGAATGTAGAGATCTTCGGGCTTTTGAATAACCGCTTCGCCATGCACAAACGCCAGCGGCAGCGGCTGCTGTACTGGCTCCTTGGAAGGGACTGTCAGGTTATCGTTGGTGTCGGTCATTACAGAAACGGCTTAATATCGCCTGCGCCTTCACGCACAATTACCGCGTCGCCTTCACTCAAATCCACTACCGTTGTTGGCTGTTCGCCCAAATAACCACCGTGTAAAATTAACCCAACCTGCTTTTCCAGCTTGTCGCGAATTTCATCCGGATCAGACTCAGCCACCTGTGCGCCGGGCAGAATAAGCGAGGTCGACATCAGCGGTTCGTTCAATTCTTCCAGCAGCGCCAGCGCTATAGCGTTATCGGGTACACGGAGCCCAATGGTTTTGCGCTTGGGATTTGCAACCTGCGTGGCACTTCACGGGTGGCTTTTAACACAAAGGTATAGGGCCCAGGCGTATTATTCTTAATTTGACGGAACGCGGTGTTATCTACTTTGGCGTAAACCGATAATTCCGACATATCACGGCACATCAGCGAAAAATTGTGATCGGTGTCGATTTGACGGATCCGGCAAATTTGCTCTAAGGCGCGCTTGTCTTCCATCTGACAACCAATGGCATAGCCAGAATCGGTGGGGTACACAATTACCTCGCCCTGGCGAATCAATTCAACCGCTTGCTTAATTAAACGGGTTTGCGGGTTATCGGGGTGTACATAAAAAAACTGGCTCATATTGTTTATCCCTTTGGAATACTGGCAGGAATAATCCCCCAGTCGTGCCACACTGGTGTCAGTGTATCGCTTTTTAAGCCACAACGCCCGAGTTCTGTCCATCGGCCGGGCAAATGAAAATCGGACCCAGCTGAGGCTAAAAAGCCGTATTCGGCTACCAGTTCACACAACAACTGCTGTTTTGACGGATTAGCCGTGGGAAATACCACTTCAACGGCATCGCCATTGGCTTGTTTAAAGTCGGTAAGTAAGCGTCGTAACCATTTTGTGGTCATATCGTAATGCAACGGGTGCGCCAGTACGGCCTGTCCACCGGCGGCATGAATCGCCTCTACAGCTTCACTGATGCTGGCCCATTCAGCCTTCACCGCCGCGCGTTTGCCCTTGCCCAGGTACTTCTTAAAGGCGGATTCCATGTTGGATACTGAATAGCAATCCACCAGCACCCGAGCAAAGTGCGCCCGGGTAATCTGGCCATCACGGGCATAGCGTTTTGCCCGCTCAAGGGTGCCTTCGAAACCGCATTTAGCCAGCTTATCGGCGATTTTAGCAGCACGTTCATCACGTTTTTGTTGTTGAGTACTTAAAAATGCCTGCAATACGCTGTTGTGTCTGTCTATATTGAGCCCCACAACATGAATCTCAAAACTGTGCCAATGCGT
>NZ_JBLBUE010000197.1:0-5880 GCF_047290655.1 Alteromonas sp. AMM-1
CCGGGCTCTGCCAACTCTCCAAGTGGTGCGAATGTTAATGATATTTTTGTGGCTGTAAAGTGTTATTTTGCAAATTGTGGTTTGTTTGCTTGAGATTTACGCAAATCTACCTGGAATTTTATAAACATCATTAAAAAGTAAACAATTCATTACTTTGATAGCGTTTAGCTATTGAAATTCGGAACTAAAACCCATACAAATGCACTAAACTATAGCGTAATATGGTTTGCAACTTAGTTAGGTCTATCCTATTGGAGGAAACAATGGATAATCGTTCGGTGTATTCAACTGCATCAACACAGTCGGTTTTGGAAACCAACAAAGTACTTCGCAATACTTACTTACTGTTGGGCATGACCCTGCTGTTCAGCGCGGTATGTGCTGCAATCACTATGGCAATGGGTATTTCGCCTATGGTATCGCTACTGATGACCATTGGTGCGTTTATCACATTGTTTGTTGTTAATAAGAAAGCAGATACTGCATCAGGTATTTACTGGATCTTCCTGTTTACCGGGTTAATGGGCGGTTCTTTAGGTTACACCCTTAACTTCTATCTGGGTGTTGCTGGTCCAGGCCTGATTATGGAAGCACTAGGCGGTACAGCCTTGATCTTCTTCGCATTGTCGGCTTACGTTCTGACTACCAAAAAAGACTTTTCCTTTATGGGCGGTTTTTTAATGATTGGTATGCTGGTTGTGTTGGTTGCCGCCATTGCTAATATTTTCTTTTCAGTGCCTGCAGTTCATTTAGCCATCAGCTCAGCGATTATTTTCCTGATGTCAGGCTTCATACTGTTTGATACCAGCCGTATTATCCACGGTGGCGAAACAAACTACATTCGCGCTACGGTAGGTTTGTACCTGAACATCTACAATATTTTCGTATCTCTGTTACACATTTTAGGTGTGTTCGGTGGCGACGATTAATAAGCGTGCTTAAAGCTTAACGAGAAACACCCCGTTAAGGGGTGTTTTTGTTTACTATGACAACTATCTCTGTGCTGGTTACCTGCTCTCCGGAGCAAATAAACACAAGCCTCAATGCGTTAGCCTATTGTGAAGCTCTTGCTCAACACGCAACAATTGGCCAGGTTTTCTTTTATCAGCAAGGCGTTTTACACGCCAATGGCATGATTGCACCGGGTACCGGGGACATACATTTTCCGACGCGCTGGGCTACTCTGGCTAATCAATACAAGTTGCCTTTACGTGTTTGCGTAGGCGCAGCAACCAAACGCGGTATCATCGATCAAGAACAAGCGGATGAGTTGGGCATAAGCCAACCCACCCTTCACAGCAGTTTTGAACAGGTTGGGCTGGGTGAATTCTTTAGTGAATTGCATCAGTCATCTAAGTTGGTACAGTTCTAATGGCTACTATTGCAGTTATCCTTACCAACCCGCCATATGGCAATACAAACGCTTCTGAAGGCGTTGAGTTTGCGCTGGCGTCCACCAATTATGGTCATGAATGCAGCGTTTTCTTCGTGGGTGCCGGCGTGTTACAGCTTATGGCAAATCAACAGCCAGCCACACAAAAACACCACGCAAAACAGTTAAAGGTAATGCCATTTTACGACATTGAAGACTGCTATGCATGTGCGGCCTCGTTACTTAAACACAATATCTCAGTAGATACAGTGCCAATCGATATTCACCCTTTAACACCGGATGAATTACGTGCAACCCTGGCCACCTTCGATCACACGGTAACATTCTAATGCTAATAGTAATTAACCAATATTGTGATCTGAATGAGCTGGCAGCATTACTGGATGGACAAGCCGAAACTGCCACCATTATTTGCTGTGCTGATGGCGTGTACCTGACTGAACATATTATTAAAAGCTGGCCTCTCCTCTCTTGTTATGCCCTGACCGATGACTGTACCAGCCGGGGAATTAAAGCGTCTCAGACCATGAGTTTTTCAGAATGGGTAGCACTTTCATTACAACATCAACAATGGGTAGCACTTTAACCATGAGTCAGGCATTTTCATTTGAGTTTAAAGGCAAGGCTATCGCAACCGACAAACAAGGTTATTTGCTGGATTACTCACAATGGCATCAGGATATGGTGCCCGTATTGGCCGAGCAGGAAGGGATTGAATTAACTGATGCACATTGGGAAGTTGTGCGATTTGTTCGCGAATTTTACGAAGAGTACGAAACCAGCCCGGCGATCCGAGCCCTGGTTAAAGCTATGGCAGAGAAATTTGGCCCGGAGAAAGGCAACAGCCGCTATTTACAGCGGCTGTTTAAAAAGGGGCCAGCCAAACAAGCTACAAAGCTGGCGGGGCTGCCTAAGCCTGCCAAGTGTTTGTAGGCACATTTAATAGCCTACAAACTACTTTTAACAAACTTAAGCGCCTATGCGAATTACTTCGCAGTGATCTCGGTTACGCCACCCATGTAGCTTACCAGTGCTTCAGGCACTTTTACCGAGCCGTCTGCTTGCTGGTAGTTTTCCAGAATAGCAACCAAAGTACGGCCCACTGCCAAACCTGAACCATTTAACGTGTGTAGCAGTTCCGGCTTATTGGTTTCCGGGTTTCTGTAGCGAGCTTGCATACGGCGAGCCTGGAAGTCCAGCATGTTTGAACATGATGAAATTTCCCGATAGGTATTTTGCGCAGGCAGCCACACTTCCAAGTCGTAGGTTTTGCAAGAACCAAATCCCATATCGCCAGTGCACAGCAACACTTTGCGGTAAGCCAGTCCAAGCTTTTGCAAAATCGCTTCTGCATGTCCCGTTAGCTCTTCCAGTGCGTCAAAGCTATCTTCTGGCTTCACCAATTGCACCATTTCCACTTTATCGAACTGATGCTGGCGAATAAGCCCCCGTGTATCACGGCCATAACTTCCTGCTTCACTGCGGAAACATGGCGTGTGTGCGGCCATCTTAATCGGCAACTCTTTGGCTGCAAAAATTTCATCGCGGGCCAGGTTGGTTAGCGGCACTTCAGCAGTTGGGACCAGTGATAACCCCTGGCCCTCTTCAGTGGCAGGTTTGGTATGAAACAAGTCAGCTCCAAACTTGGGTAACTGGCCGGTGCCATACAAACTGTCTGCATTTACCAGATAGGGAACATACATTTCCTGATAGCCGTGTTCATTGGTATGCACATCTAACATAAACTGCGCGAGTGCACGGTGCAAACGAGCAATTTTGTCGCGCATAACCACAAAGCGGCTACCGGTTAATTTAACCGATGCTTCAAAATCCAGGCCTTTATTTAACCCTTCGGCGATGTCTACATGATCTTTCACGTCAAAATCGAACTGAGGAATATCACCCCATACCAGAATTTCCTGGTTTTCGGTTTCGTCTTTACCTACAGGCACACTTTCATGTGGCAGGTTTGGAATACCTTGCATTAACGCAGTGACTTCGGTGAGTACTTCGTTTAATTCTGCTTCTGCAGCGCTTAACTTGTCGCCCAGATCCGCCACTTCGGCCAACAATGGCGCAATGTCCTGTCCTTGTGCCTTAGCTTTACCAATGGATTTACTTCGCGTGTTGCGCTCGTTCTGCAGCTCCTGCGTTTTAATTTGCAGGGCTTTGCGTTTTTCTTCAAGGGCGTTAAAAGCTTCGACATCCAACGGGAACCCGCGACTAGCCAGTCGCTCAGCCGTTGAGTTAATGTCACTACGCAAACACTTTGGATCTAACATGTGAGTTTCTTTATCCTTTGGTTAATTCCACGGCAAGCCAGGCTGCTAGCAGGCAAGCACAAACGTTCAGTAATATATTGGCCAGTGCCTTAAGCCACAGACCATTTTCCAATAAGGTAAGGGTTTCAATAGTAAAAGTTGAAAAGGTGGTTAATGCGCCCAACAACCCTACTCCAATTAACGCTCGGTACGGTTGTTCCGCCAAATCACCGCGTTCGATAACCCCATACAGGGTCGCCAGTAAAAAAGAGCCGACCACATTGACGGCAAGTGTACCAAACGGCAAGGCTTTTCCAAACCAGGAATCGATTAAACCCGTACAGAAAAAACGCAAACACGCGCCTACTGCACCGCCACTGGCAATAAAAAGATATAAAGTCAGAGTATGCGTCATGAAGGCTTCCGTTTGTTATGACTTTGAAGATTGAGTTCGTCCAGATAATCACGCTTGGCTTTGAGGGCTTTTTCGAGACCTCGCTCGCTGGGAGTATAATAACGCGTTTCGGCCAGTTCAGGCGGTAAATATACTTCTCCTGCCGCAAACGCATAGGGTTCATCATGCGCATACCGGTACTCTGCACCATGCCCCATTTCTTTTAACAGTTTGGTCGGTGCATTACGCAAATGCACCGGAACCGGATAATCAGGGTGTTCACGTGCATCACGCATGGCTTGTTTAAAGGCAACGTAAACAGCATTACTTTTAGCCGCAAGCGCACAATATACCGCAGCTTGGGCAATGGCGCGCTCACCCTCTGCGGGCCCGACGCGGTGATATACATCCCAGGCATTGACTGCTATTTGCATGGCACGCGGGTCGGCATTGCCTATGTCTTCCGACACAATGGCTAGCAGTCTGCGCGCCACGTACAGCGCATCGCCACCGCCATTCAGGATACGGGCATACCAGTACAAGGCCGCGTCAGGATCAGAGCCCCGCACTGATTTGTGAAAAGCAGAAATCAAATCGTAAAAGGTATCGCCTTGTTTGTCGTAACTGGCAACTTTTTCTCCTACCGCTTGTTCAATATCTGCCAGTGAAATCTCACTGCCCTCAGTAAAATCACTGGCCAGTTCAAGGTAGGTGAGCAGCCGGCGCCCATCACCTGCCGATAACCCAATTAATGCTAAGCGGGCATCACTGGCAATACCAAGGTGTCGATTACCCAAACCTTTTTCGACATTGCCCAGTGCGCGATCTAACAACGCGCTTAACGCGTCATCATCAATGGCTTTAAGTACATAAACGCGAACACGCGATAACAACGCATTATTGAGTTCAAATGAGGGATTTTCGGTGGTTGCTCCAACAAATGTAACCAGCCCTGACTCAACAAATGGCAGGAAGGCATCCTGCTGCGACTTGTTAAAACGGTGAACTTCGTCAACGAACAACAAGGTTCGCTCACCCATCGACTGGTTTTGTTCGGCCTGATCCACCGCAGCGCGAATGTCTTTCACGCCGGAGGTTACCGCTGAAAGCCTGATAACCTGCGCCTTAGTGTAACGCGCAATCAGCTCTGCGAGGGTGGTTTTGCCGGTTCCCGGCGGCCCCCATAAGATCATAGAATGACAATGCCCGGATTCGAGCATTTTACGCAGAGGCTTGCCCTGCCCAACCAAATGTTGTTGCCCGACATAGTCGTCCAACAATTGCGGACGCATACGGGCTGCCAGCGGCTCGTACTGTGGTTGGGCAAATAAGGTCATTATCGCTGGTCGTCCAGCATGAAGCCATCTGGCACGTTTACGGTAAACTGCTCGGGTGATATCACCGCGTTGAATTTTCGCTTACTGAACTGGATCACGCTCTGTTGCTTCTGACTGTCCAACATAACTAAGCCGGTTAAGCCAGCTTCATCAAACTTCACGGTTAATGTGCGAATTTGACCATTGCCAGCAGTAGGCGACACATTAAATGCGTTGTTGTCTACCTGAGTTATGCTGTATTGCTGCCACAGTTCATCACTATTGCTGGTAAGCAGTACCATTGGGTTATTTTCTATCGCCTGCTGCTGCGACATTACAGTAACCTGCTCCACAAAGAAATCGACATGCCACACCGATTCACCATCTGCAATTAATGATGTTTCATCTGGCAATACGGTTTCCCAGCGCAATTTGTTCGGACGCGTCATGGTAATGGCGCCCTGTGCTTCATGTACCGTTTCGCCCTGCTCGTCTTTTACTGTTTGACTAAATTCA
>NZ_JBLBUE010000198.1:0-5866 GCF_047290655.1 Alteromonas sp. AMM-1
GTTTTAATGAGTGCATGAGTAATACCCGGACACTGCCAGGAAACGGTGAACTTAAATATACAGCTGCATAGACAGGCGCCCACATTGCAGCACAAGCAACGCATTTAGCTATATGAGACGTAACCGGCCATTGTAAGCTTGCCCGATAACACGGTAATCGATCTGAGAGTTCAGGAAGACCACGAATACACGCTGGTTATCCAAACTACCGATGGCAAATTGAATAACGCTTATGAAGTGAATGGCAAAAACATAACATTTGAAGAGCAGGCAAACCAGTGCTGTTTGTGGTAAAGAAAAGTGAAGATTTCAGTTTTGAATCAAAACTAATTAATAGAAAACTACTCACCAAGGGTGATTGGTAAAATCGCGAGCTAGTCCTGAGGCGCTAAGTTCAAAAGATAGTCGGAAAATAAGTCAGTATCTACTTGTTTTTAATATAAAATAAACAATGTCACGGTATGGAAATTACCTCCTGTTAGGTAAAAGTAAGGAACACTATGCTTATATATCAGCCACCTAAGTCAAGTTTGTGGGGACATTCTCTAGGCAAAAAGCACTTTTCAGTTATTGGCGAAAGAATAGAATCATTCACTACTGACACAATTGAAGATCCGCAATGCAAAGGTGGTTACATTTCTATTTTGCCCACAGGTTTTGGTAAACCACTGCCACAAGATGTATTTGAAAAATTTGAAAATTATATAGGCAGTAAGTTGGTAAGAGGATATTCCAAACTAGATGAACCTCAATGCAATCTGGCATTAGAGCTGGCTTTAGTCATGTCCAGCGCAACTAAACTAAAATCTCAGATTCGGATCGCAAAGAAAATAGAATTCCAAAAATGGCTGCTTGACGGTGAATGCATAACCACACCTGACACATCCAATATAACCTGGATATTAGGCACAACATGTTCAGTTTCTACCAGTCTATATTTTTCTTCGGATGCAGAATTTAAAGGTTTTTCTGAACTGCTTGTTAAACACAGTTTATGTAAACTAAACCCTAAATACTTAAAAACACAGAAGCCGTGATTCAGGCGAGTCTTTAAATCGAATAAGTAAGCACTTTATTCAGGATATTATTTAGTCCCGATAGACCCAAAAAGCTTTAATTGTCATCCACCTGCATTTAAATAGCAGGCTTCACCAAACAAAACCCGCCTATTGCCGCCAGGGTGACGTTTCAACAAACGTGGCGATATACAGCTGTTCTACCTTATCTCGCGCCCATTGTGTTTTACGCAAAAATTTGAGCGACGACTTAACTGACGGATCGCTCTTAAAGCAATTGACATTCACCCTTGCCGCCAGGCCATCCCAACCGTAATGTGCTTGTAATCGGGTAACAATGTTTTCCAGCGTAACGCCATGCAGCGGGTTGTTTTGTTGTGCTTTAGTCATGTTAAATATTTCTCAATTGTGGGTATATGTCTTTGCCAAACAATCCCTTAAGACAACGACACTACCTGCTTGCGAAGCTGTTCAATTTCATCGCGCAACGATGCTGCTTTTTCAAACTCAAGCTCACGTGCGTACTCAAACATCTCTTTTTCCAATTCACCAATTCTGCCCATAATTTCGGTAGCAGAGGCAGCTTTGGCGGCCTGTTTGGATTCGGCCACCTTGCGAAGTTTAATTTTACCTGCCTGTGGCGCAACAGAATCGCCCAAATCCATAATATCGGTAATGGGTTTATTCAGGCTTTGTGGCGTCAGTCCATTCGCTTCATTGTGCGCTATTTGCTTGGCGCGCCGGCGTTCTGTTTCGTCAATGGCTTTGCGCATTGATTTAGTAATGGTGTCGGCATAAAGAATGGCTTTACCATTAATATGCCGTGCGGCACGGCCAATGGTTTGTATTAACGACTTCTCTGCACGCAGGAAACCTTCTTTATCGGCATCCAGAATGGCTACTAACGAGACCTCTGGCATGTCCAGACCTTCCCGTAACAGGTTAATCCCCACCAGCACATCAAACTTGCCAATACGAAGATCGCGGATGATCTCAATACGTTCAACCGTATCAATATCTGAGTGCAGGTAACGCACTTTCACACCGTGCTCATTAAGGTACTCGCTGAGGTCTTCTGCCATGCGTTTGGTAAGCGTGGTTATCAGTACCCGCTCGTTTACAGCAACCCGCAATTGTATTTCAGATAACACATCGTCAACCTGAGTTGCTACGGGTCGAACTTCAAGTACGGGATCCAACAATCCTGTGGGCCGCACTACCTGCTCCACCACTTCACCGTCAGACTTTTCAAGCTCGTAATTTCCCGGGGTAGCAGATACGTAGATAGTTTGCGGTGAAATGTGCTCAAACTCTTCAAATTTGAGCGGCCGGTTGTCCAGCGCAGAGGGCAACCGGAAACCGTATTCCACCAGCGTTTCTTTACGTGAACGGTCACCCTTGTACATCGCACCTATCTGCGAGACGGTAACATGGGATTCGTCGATAAACAGTAAGCCATCGGCCGGAAAATAATCCAGTAATGTTGGAGGCGGCTCACCAGGCGCGCGGCCAGACAAATAGCGCGAGTAGTTCTCAATACCCGAGCAATAGCCCAGCTCCATCATCATTTCAATATCGAACTGTGTTCGCTGACTGATGCGCTGTTCTTCCAGCAGCTTATTCACACTTAACAATTGTTTCTTGCGGTCGGACAGTTCCACTTTAATGCTTTCAATGGCCTCCAGAATTTTTTCCCGGGGCGTTACATAGTGGGTTTTAGGAAATACCGTTGCCCGCACCACATTTTTGTCTATCGAACCCGTTAGCGGATCGAACAAGCTAATACGGTCGATTTCTTCGTCAAACAATTCTACCCGTACCGCCTGCTTTTCTGAGTCTGCAGGGAAGATATCAATCACATCACCGCGCACACGAAACGTGCCACGCTCAAAAGCCAGGTCGTTGCGCTTGTATTGTAGCTCTGCAAGGCGACGCAAAATATCGCGCTGATTAATCGTATCGCCCTGGCGCAAATGCAGCAGCATTTTCATGTAAGATTCGGGATCGCCCAAACCATAAATGGCCGACACGCTGGCCACAATAACAACATCGCGGCGTTCCATTAGTGCTTTGGTTGCCGACAATCGCATTTGCTCGATATGATCGTTTATTGACGCATCTTTCTCAATAAAGGTATCAGTACTGGGCACATAAGCTTCAGGCTGATAATAATCGTAGTAAGACACAAAGTACTCTACGGCATTATTGGGAAAGAACTCTTTCATTTCGCCGTATAACTGGGCAGCCAGGGTTTTATTGTGTGCCAATACCAGAGTTGGGCGTTGTAACTGGTTTATAATATTCGCCATGGTGAAGGTTTTCCCCGACCCTGTAACCCCAAGCAGAGTCTGGTGGGCAAGACCACTCTCCAATCCGTCTACCAGGGAAGCAATCGCCTTAGGCTGATCACCAGCGGGTTGATATTTGGATACCAGTTCAAAACCTTTCGTCATGCTGTTACCTGCTAATCAGTTTGAGTTTGTAAAACACGTAAAGAGCGGCGGAACCAATACATCGACACCATTGCCATGCAAAGGTTAGCTGCCACTGCGCCCGCAAAAATGCCGGTTAGGCCAAATGCCCAACCCATTGCTACTGTTGTAGGTACGAAGAATACAAATAAGCGGATGATACTTAACGTTAATGCAGACATGGGCAGGTGACACGCATTTAACGATGAGTTGGTGAGAATAATGATCCCTTGTAATCCATAACCAAAAGGTACAATAAGCAGGAATAATTGGATTAGATCTGCTACCGCCTGCTCTTTAGCAAATAATGACGCAATAACTCCAGACAGCAGCCAAAGCAAAATACTCAGCAACAACTGCCAGCCCATCACAAATTTTACTGACGTCCAGTATGCCTGTTTTACCCGGTCAAATTTGTTTGCGCCCAAATTCTGGCTTACGAAAGGGGGTAACGTCATCGACAATGCCAGCACCACGATGGTGGTAAACGATTCCAGCCGGCTTCCCACCCCCCAGGCTGCAACCGCTTCTTCACCATAGCCAGACACGACTCGCGTCAGAATAGCGCCAGCAATGGGCGTTAACATATTCGCGCCCGCCGCAGGCAGCGCTATATGCAAAATGGAGCGGCTACTAACCATAAACTCTGAGGGCGTGAGCAATCGCGGTAAAATATACCCCCGTTGTTTTGCCAGTAGATACAATATCCATACTGAACACACGATCCAGGATATGAGAGTAGCTAACGCGGCACCACCAATTCCCATTGCAGGGATTGGCCCCACCCCAAAAATAAGAATGGGATCGAGTACCGCATTAATACCTCCACCGGTAGCCATTATCACGCTGGGTGTTTTGGTATCGCCTCTGGCTCTCAGAACACTATTCCCCACCATCGGAATAGCCAGGAAAACCGACGCAAAGTACCAGATATACATATAATCCTGAATGAATGGCATCAGGTTGTCGGTAGCGCCGAGTAAAGAAAAAACCGGCGCAACGGTAAAGCCGCCGATTACCGCAAGAATGCCCACTAATAATGAAGATAACATTATTGCACCGGAGCCTGTTTCTCTGGCGTTATCCTGATTCCCCTGCCCGGCTAACTTTGCAATCACGGCAGACGTGCCCACCCCTAAACCTATATTCAGGCTAATAAGCGTGAACGTCACCGGGAAGGTAAAACTGATGGCCGCCAGAGGCTCAGTGCCAAGCAAACTCACAAAAAACGTGTCTACCAGCCCAAAACTCATCATCATGATCATGCCAACGATCATAGGCACCGTCATGCTTTTCAGTGTCTGGCTTATGTCGCCATTTATTAAATCTCTTGACCGGTTGTTGGCTGCTGACATGGTTTTAATCACACGTTACGGGATGAACAGCACGGCAAATGCTGACGCATTGCTATCTGATCATACGGTGGTTTAGGGTAAAGGATTTATTGTACTGGACTGCTGTAAATAACAACAGTATTTTATCGTGAAATTAATATAGCGTGCGGAATAACGCTATTCATCGCATTTTTATCAATTACACCATCAATAACGGAATCTTATTTATTCCAATAAAACTAAAAAGGCGGGGTATTAGCAATTTATGCCACCGATAGCGCAATTAACTTATTCTGCGCACAATATTCGGCCCATATAGCACGAGCTCGAGAAGGCTACTGCGGAGTGACGCCCCTACTTTTGTGTAAACAGCTTGTTAAACTGTCGATTTTTCAGACCAACTGGTGAATCAGTAACACACAAGCCAAATACTGATCATTTTGGTGCATAAAACATTGACACTTTGTTACACACTTGTGCAAAAACAATAAATTTAATAAATTAATCATATACTTAAACAAGATAAAAGATGACAGCTTTGTGACGCTTTTTTGACAACCCGTACGCGTGACTCGCTTTGAAACACATCTATCAACATAGTTATCCACAGAATTCGTGGATAACTCTTAAAGGCCCAGTATTGGCGCGGCTTTACAGCAGATCACCAAAATTTTATGTAAGTGATGACTAACCTTCTAACTTCACACAATCGGTCTCACAGGCACTAAAAGCTGTACATACGAACAGTGTTCAACGTTTTTTTAATAGCTTTTAGCTATAATTATTCTATCTTTTATTCTTTTATCTATTTTTAATTAAAAAACGATAAATATGCACAATACTAAAACTATATTTTTCATAGCATTAGCTTAACTTTAATTTAGTAAAGCATAAAAAATAGCCAGTTAGGGGCAGTTTTGTATTAAAGATCGCCAAAATGACATTTTTTAACCAAACGAAATAAAAATATAACGAAGTATATTGACACATCATCGTTACCTCATTAATATTCGCAGCCGTTGAAACACAGGTCCCCCTTAGCTCA
>NZ_JBLBUE010000199.1:0-5843 GCF_047290655.1 Alteromonas sp. AMM-1
AATTGGTAGACACGCTGGATTTAGGTTCCAGTGCTTCACGGCGTGAGAGTTCAAGTCTCTCCTTCCGCACCATTTGGGGTATAGCCAAGTTGGTAAGGCAGCGGGTTTTGATCCCGCCATCCGTTGGTTCGAGTCCAGCTACCCCAGCCATATTATAGAACGCCAGTCTTTGACTGGCGTTTTTGCTTTACAGGCCCCGTGAACACCGGCACACTTATACCCACATCACATAATTATAATTTTGTAATCTAACGGGAATTTCAGTGCTCAACGACATTGTTGCATTTATCAACAACATCCTCTGGGGCGACGGTCAGGTACTTATCTACATGCTGGTTGCAGCGGGTATCTGGTTCACTGTTCGCTTAGGCGGTGTTCAGCTTCGCCATTTCGGCCACATGTTCACCCTTTTGAAAGGCAGTACTGCCAGCACAAAAGAAGGGATCAGCTCTTTTCAGGCGTTATGCACCAGTTTATCGGCTCGCGTGGGTACGGGGAACCTTGCAGGTGTAGCAGTTGCAATCTCACTGGGCGGTGCAGGCAGTATATTCTGGATGTGGGTAATCGCCTTTCTTGGTATGGCAACAGGTTTTGCCGAAAGTGTGCTTGGTCAGCTGTATAAAGTAAAAGATGACAACGGCGAGTATCGCGGTGGGCCAGCTTACTACATTAAACAAGGTCTCAATAAAACCTGGTTGGCAGTCGCCTTTTCTCTGTGTTTATTTTTGGGATACGGCTTTATTTTCTCTGCCGTTCAGGCCAACACTATTACCGACGCACTCAACAACGCGTACGATATTCCAACCAGTTATTCTGGCCTGGTTATTATTGCATTAGCAGCGTTGATTGTTGTAGGCGGACTGCGCGGCATTGCCCGGTTTGCTGAATGGGTTGTGCCGTTTATGGGCATCACCTACGTGCTGGCCGCTCTGCTGATTTGTGCGCTGAATTTAACCGAGTTACCCGCCATGTTCTGGAATATTATCCAGTCGGCCTTTGGCTTACAGGAAGCTGGCGCGGGGGCCATGGGTGCCGCAATAAAAAATGGTATTCAGCGTGGTTTGTACTCCAACGAAGCAGGCTCAGGTAGTGTGCCCCATGCTGCCGCAAGTGCTGCTCCCTACCCCAATCATCCGGTTTCTCAGGGCTATGTGCAGATGCTCGGCGTGTTTCTGGATACCATGATATTGTGTACCGCTACTGCGTTCATCATTTTATTGGCTGGCGGCAGCAGCAGCGAACAGATGGAAGGCATACGCTTAACCCAATCAGCCATGACCAGCCACATTGGTGAAGGAGGCGCAGACTTCGTCGCAGCCGCTATTTGCTTCTTCTCGTTTACCTCTGTAGTTGCCAATTACGCGTACGGCGAAAGCAACCTTCACATGTTTAAACTCGACAACAAAGCAGGTCGCACCGTGTATACCTGCGGTTACCTTATCATGATTTTCTGGGGCTCTATGGCAGCGCTGCCTGAGGTGTGGGCTGCAGCAGATATGGCATTAGGCTTAATGACCGTCATTAATATTATTGCCATTGTATGGATGACGCCCACTATTGTGAGCATTAGTAAAGATTACTTTGCCAAGAAAGATAAAGGCGAACTGCCTGAATACAAAACCGGTGATTGCCAGATCCAGGGCAAAACCGAAGACGGTATTTGGTAACACACTAACAATAAAGCCCGCACATGCGGGCTTTATTGTTTTTGAATAACGCGTTAGCTCAACTTATCATTAATTTTATCAACTGAGCCACCAGCAATATCATTAGCAACGGCCATAACCAGCGCGACAGCTTACTTTGTTCTTCGCTGTTCATCCGCCAATTGGATTTTTCCAGCATCGGCACAACAACAGCCAACGCCAGAAACAGGATGCCTATTATAATTATTACGGTCATTATGAGAGTCCCATTGCATATTTAAGTACCTGTTGTTTCACCGGTCCACTGTGATGAGCCAGCTTTAGCAGCCCATTACGCACTAATTTCAGCGGCCCAATGTCGTTACTGAAGGTACTGTAAAATCCATCCATCGCGCCCATCATCAGCGCATTATCGCGTTGTCTGGGTTGTTCGTAACCCTCCTGTAGCATCTGCATACAGGTCGTGCTGGCCAGATCCGGCTTATCCGATAATACCGCCAGCAGCGATTTAATATCTTTAAACCCTAGGTTTACACCCTGCCCCGCTAAAGGATTTATGGTATGCGCAGCATCTCCCACCAGAATAATACCCGGCAACACATACTTACTGGCATGCCGGCGTACCAACGCAAATGCGGCGCAATTAAGTACATCAAAATCCCCAGGCAAAGGCGGAAAATACTGCTTAATTCTGTCTTTTATTTGTGCTTTAGACTGCTTTTTCAAGTCGTTCAGTACATCAGGCGAGTCATACCAGATAAGTGAAGCAAAGTTATCATGCATAGGCAATAATGCGCGAGGCCCATGCGGAGTAAACTGCTGCCAGGTAACCCCATCCACCGGCTGCGCAAAGGCAACGATAATCCCCATAGCCTGCTGCTTATATTGCCAGCCTGAAATACCAATCCCTGCCGCCTGCCTTACCTGCGATTCAGCCCCATCAGCGCCAATCAACCATTGGCAACTCAGGGTTGAGTTATTATCCAGCGTGATATGAACCACCTGCCCCTCATCACGCTCAATCTTCTCAATGCGCGCAGGTGAAAACCAGGTCACGTTGTCGTACGCCCGCAATGCGGCATGGCAACCCAGCTGAATAATGCGGTTCTCTGCAAAATAACCGAGCAGCTCATGGCCCACTTCCTGAGCCAGAAAATCGGTACGGCAGTCGGGGTGTTCCCACACCGACAAACCGTGGTAAGGCCGAACGCGCATGGCCTGCATATACTGCCAGGCGCCAAGTTCTGTTAACAGATTAACCGACGCGGTGCTAATGGCAGACATGCGTAGATCAGGAGGTTGTTCTGCGCTGAATGTTTGGGGCGGTCGCTGCTCAATTAACGCCACCGAATAGCCTGCGCGAGCCAACCCTAATGCGGTAGCAGCACCAACCATTCCTGCGCCGTTAATACAAAAATCAAACATAAACACTCCGTTTGTGATTTCACCATTATGCCTGAAGACATCAAGCGCCCTCAACGCCGACGTGAAGAGTAATATAAAACAATCGCTGAATCAGTGACTTTCATTATTACGTTAAACACAATTGTGATGGATCGACAAACCCCTAAAAAGCCGGGTTGCATAGCTGGCTATCGACGAGCATAAAGGTTAAAATACGCGGCTATTTTGAACAACCATGCTGGTTTAACAGCGCCGCGGCCCGCCTACCCTGGTGAATCCGATTGTGAACGCCTGTCGTACCAGCCTAAACGTGAATATCGAACTGTTATGAGTAAAAAGCTGTACATCAAAACCTGGGGCTGCCAAATGAACGAGTATGACTCGGATAAAATGGCTGATCTGCTTGATGCAACCCATGGCTTTACCCTGGCCGAGGAAGCCGAAGACGCCGATGTGATTTTGCTCAACACCTGCTCGATTCGTGAAAAAGCTCAGGAAAAAGTATTCCACCAGCTAGGCCGCTGGAAAAATCTAAAGAAAACCAACCCTGACCTGATCATTGGTGTAGGCGGTTGTGTTGCCTCTCAGGAAGGCGATAACATTCGCCAGCGCGCGCCATTTGTCGATCTGGTTTTCGGACCGCAAACCCTGCATCGCTTGCCTGAAATGATCAACAAAATTCGTGCCGGTGAAAAATCGGTGGTTGATGTTAGCTTCCCCGAAATTGAAAAGTTCGACCGCCTGCCAGAGCCGCGCGCAGAAGGGCCAACAGCATTCGTATCCATCATGGAAGGCTGTTCCAAATACTGCACATTCTGCGTAGTGCCTTATACCCGTGGTGAAGAAGTGAGTCGTCCGGTAGACGACGTGCTGCTGGAAATCGCTCAGTTGGCGGAACAAGGCGTACGCGAAGTTAACCTGCTGGGTCAGAACGTAAATGCGTTTCGCGGCGAACATCACGATGGCAGTATCTGTCGTTTCGCAGAATTACTGGAACTGGTTGCGGCCATCGACGGTATCGACCGAATCCGTTATACCACGTCTCACCCGGTTGAATTTACTGACGACATTATTGCGGTATATGAAACCGTACCAGAGCTGGTAGATCACCTGCATTTGCCAGTGCAAAGTGGTTCAGATCGCATTCTGAATATGATGAAGCGCGGCCACACAGCATTGGAGTACAAGTCTAAAATCCGCAAATTGCGCAAAGTGCGCCCGAATATTTGCATGTCTTCAGACTTCATCGTTGGTTACCCGGGCGAAACCGATGCTGACTTCGAAGCCACTATGGATCTCATTCAAGCAATCGATTACGACCTGAGCTTTAGCTTTATTTATTCCGCCCGCCCCGGCACACCGGCGGCAGATGCGGTAGATGACGTTAGCGAAGACACAAAAAAACAACGTCTGTATTTGCTTCAGCAGCGTATTAACCAGCAAGCGCTTCGCATTGCTCATAATATGATGGGAACAGAGCAACGCATTTTGGTTGAAGGTCCTTCCAAGAAAGACATTATGGAATTGCAAGGCCGTACCGAGAATAACCGCGTAGTGAACTTTGTAGGTACACCTGACATGATTGGCGAATTTGTGGATGTGAAGATTACTGATGTGTTCAGTAACTCGCTGCGTGGCGAGGTGATCCGCCGCGAAGCTGATATGGGGCTACGAGTGGCAGTTTCGCCTCAAAGTATCCTTGCCAAACGTCAGGCACAACAGCCAGATGCGCTTGGCGTTAGCCAATTCCAACCAACACATTAACAAGGTAGCGATTAAACTTGAGTAAATTGGTAAGTAACGAAGTAGTTTTAGAGCCGGAAGACAACAAACGTCTATCCAGTCTGTGTGGTCCGTTTGACGATAACATTAAGCAAATTGAACGTCGTCTGGGCGTGGAAATTACCTACCGTAGCAATTTTTTTAAGATTGTCGGTGAACCACAACAAACCCGCGGTGCGGGTGAATTACTCAAATTACTGTACATTGAAACTCAACCCGTGAAAGGGCATGTTCCGTCATTGGCTGCCGAACAGGTGCACCTGGCCATTCAGGAAGCCAGCTGCCTTGAACGGGATGATTCAGCCCGATACGGTAAAGAAGTGAATATCAAAACCAAGCGCGGCGTCATTAAGCCGCGCAATCCCAACCAGGCTCAATATGTAGCCAATGTGGTTAATCACGACATTACTTTTGGTATTGGTCCTGCCGGTACCGGTAAAACCTACCTGGCAGTTGCCTGTGCGGTAGACGCACTTGAACGCCAGGAAATACGTCGCATCCTGCTCACCCGTCCGGCTGTTGAAGCCGGTGAAAAACTGGGATTTTTGCCAGGGGATTTATCGCAAAAGGTCGATCCGTATTTGCGTCCGCTCTACGATGCCCTGTTTGAAATGCTGGGATTCGAGAAAGTAGAAAAGCTGATGGAGCGCAATGTTATTGAAGTAGCACCACTGGCTTACATGCGCGGCCGCACACTCAACGACGCTTTTATCATTCTGGACGAAAGTCAGAATACCACGGTTGAACAAATGAAAATGTTCCTCACGCGCATTGGATTTAACTCCAAAGCAGTGATCACTGGCGATATCACCCAGGTTGATTTGCCACGTGGAGTCCGCTCGGGCCTGCGCCACGCAATCAATGTTCTGCAGCCGGTAACCGATATTTCGTTTAATTTCTTTACCGCTGGTGATGTTGTGCGCCACCCAGTGGTTGCGCGAATTGTGCGGGCTTATGAAGATTACGAAGCCGAACAGGAACGTTTGCGTCTTGCTAAAAAGCAGGAAGAAT